>DASYJB010000066.1:0-13159 GCA_035996965.1 Casimicrobiaceae bacterium
GCCCTTGAAGTCGGCGGCGTACAAATAGGCGTTCCCGCCGATCAACGAGATCGCCGACCCCTTGTAGCTGTTCGTGTCCGACGCCAATTGAAGCACCTCGGCATCGGTGCCCAGGGCGCCTCGCCAGCCGGAGATCGTTCCGTCCTCGCTGACGAACAGGAAAGCGTCGCCGTTGAAGTTGCCGGCTGCGGCGCCGATGTTGAACACCTGGCCGGTCACATTGCCGGCGCCAGGGATCGTCACCTCCAAGGTCCGCTTGGTGGTCGCGTTGGTCACCGGGTCGACCTGGTACAGCGTCGAGATGCCCGCGCCGTTGGACGAAACCCAGAACGGCGACGTCCCCGAATGCGAGATGCCCCAGGCGTTTTTCAGGTTCGGATCGGTGATCTGTGCGGCGTTGACCGTCTGGTCGTCGGTCACCAGATTGAACACCCTGAATGGCGTCGATGCAGCCGGCAGCGCGAGCGCCAGGCCCAAGCCGAGGATTGCACTAGCGCGGCCGATAGCGAAAGCGTGGCGGGAACGGGTATTGATGGCGGCAGAGCTTGCCGTCGACCGGGTCGTCTTCATTGCGCCTCCTTGAGTGGTCGAAACACACGGTAGCAAACAAGGCGGGGGGATCGGCCATTCCGCGCAAAATGCACGCGGCGACACAAATTTGATGAGATACGCGCCGCGCGCCGGCGAGCGCGTGTAAATCCTACAAAGTCGCTACCGGGAAGACGCCTGGAGAATACTGTTCCAGTTGGCGTCGTCGCTTCGCAATGTCGCGACCGAATCAGAGTTCGTCACGCCTTCGCGCAGCAACTTGGCGGTCGCCGCGGCCGGCAGCGGACGGCCGAGCATGAAACCCTGCACGGTGGTGCAACCGAGGCTCAGCAGCAGATCGATCTGCGCCTGGGTTTCGACGCCTTCGGCGACCACGGTAAGCTTCAAGCTCTGTGCCATCGCGATGATGGCGCGGGTAATGGCGACATCGCCCTCGTTCTGACCGGCGTCGCGGATGAACGACTGGTCGAGCTTGAGCTTGTCCAGCGGCAAGCGCCTCAGGTACGACAGCGACGAATAGCCGGTGCCGAAATCGTCGATAGCGATCTTGACGCCCATGGCGCGCAGAGCCGTCAGCGTGCGCAGCGCAGCGTCGGCATCGACCAGCAGCATCGACTCGGTGACCTCGAGCTCGAGGTAATCGAGCGGGACGCCGACGACGCGAGCGATCTCCTCGACCCGCTCGGCCAGCGCCGGATCGCTGAACTGCACGCTGGACAGGTTGACCGCTATCGTGACCGCCGGCAGGCCTTCCGCCAGCCACGCGTTGTGCTGGATCAGCGCCGCGACCAGCACCCATTCCCAGATCGCCATGATCAGGCCCGCCTCTTCGGCAGCGCCGATGAAATGCGCGGGTCCAAGCATGCCGAGCGTCGGATGATTCCACCGTATCAGGGCCTCGATCCCGACGATCCTTCCGCTGCGGATCTCGATCTGCGGCTGATAGTAGAGCTCGAACTGCTCGCCTTCGAGCGCTTTGCGCAGGTCGTGCTCGAGTGAAAGCCGCTGCGCCGACGCCGCGCGCATCGAATCCTGGTAGAAAAAATAACGGCTGCGACCCTGCGCCTTGGCGTGGTACATCGCCACGTCCGCATTCTTCAGCAGCGTATCGAGCTCGGCGCCGTCGCGCGGATAAAGCACGATGCCGATCGATGCCGAGACGAAAACCTCGTGCGTGCCGAGAATGATCGGCTGCGCGAGCATCGCGAGCAGCCGCGTGGCGGCGCGCGCCGCGTCCTGCTCGCTCGCCACCCCGTTGAGCAGTACGATGAACTCGTCGCCGCCGTGCCGGCACACGTCACGTTCCATCGATTGCGGGTGCGGAGGTCCGGCGATGTCGTCGGGCCGCAACCCGCGGGTGAGTCGCTGCGCGATCACGCGCAACAGATCGTCGCCAACCGCGTGGCCGAGCGTGTCGTTGATGCGCTTGAACTGGTCGAGATCGAGATACATGATCGCGAACGACGTGCCGTCGCGCCGCGCGCAGTCCAGAGTCTTGGCGAGCTTCTCGTCGAAGCGGGACCGGTTCGGCAGCTCGGTGACCGCATCGAAGTATGCGAGGCGGTGAATTTGCTGGATCGCACGCGTTCGCTCGGTCGCATCCTGGATCGTCCCCGCCAGACCGGTCACGGTGCCGGCGGCGCTGAGCAGCGGCTCGGCCAGCACGTGCACGTGACGCAACTCCCCCTCCTGACCGCCGATGCGCACGTCGTGTCCCTGCAAAACCTTGCCGCGCGCGAGCCGCACCAGCCAGCGCCTGAACGACCTGCGATCATCGGCGTGGACCCGATCGAGGATAGCGTCGGGCCGCAGCACGATCTGCGCCGCAGTGGCGCCGAGGATGCGGAACACCTCACCCGAGCAGACGACGCTGTTGCTCGCGCGCGCCCACTCCCAGTTTCCGATGCGGGCTATGCGTTGGGTGCGAGCCAGCTGCTGCGCCAGGCTCCGGCTGGCGGCGCTTTCGCTCTCCGCCGCCTCGTAGGCCGCCTTGAGCCTTTGTTCGCGCCGGGCGACGCGCCGGTACATGTTTTCCAGGCCCCGTTGCAGGCTGACCAGCTCGGTCGACTCGGGCTCCGCTTTGCCGGCGCCGAGACGCCGGGACGGTTCGTCACGACCGGCACGAAAGCGCGTCAGCACCGCGCGCAGCGTCGCCACCGATCGCGCGATCCGCCGACCGATCACGGCGATCGCCATGCACGACAAGGCGAGCACAAGCAGAGCGTAGGCCAGCCCGCTCAACATTCCGGCGTAAAACAGCGGCAGCAGGGCCATATGGGCCAGGATCACCGCGGCGATCGCCTGACCGGTGAAGCTCGACCAGAATGCAGCGACCGGCCGGCCGTACCGCCGTGCAGGCGCTGGTTGCGATGCGGGCTTCGCGCGCGTTTCCCGTTGCTGGCCCAAAACTGCCACTGCTGCCTCCCTGGCGCGCCGTTCGCGAACGATTTCGCGAACCGCGGACGAACGCCAATATCCGCGTACCTGATGCGTATGCTCTAAAAGGCAATCATCATGCCAGCGCGCATGCCGGCGGCCGGGGCGCGTGGTGCCCCGGAAAGCGACGCGCCGGGTCATTCCCGGCCGATTTACGCCACAGATTCGGGGCTCGGAGACCGCCACCGCGCTCCGGCCGGCGACCTTTGCATCGGGCGAGGCAATCGGTGACACTCGGCCCTGGCCGGCCACCGCGAAAGGACATCGTGCCCGATCCTGTTTATTCCCGCCGCACGCTCGCCGCGCAGGCTCTCGGCAGCGTGGACGCCGCGACCCGCGCCATCGTGCCGCCGATCCACGTCGCGACGACCTTCGTTCGCGATCCGGACAACCAGTATCGCAGCGGCTATGGCTATGGGCGGCCCGACAACGCGACCGTCCGCGAGGCCGAAGCAATCGTCGCGATGCTCGAAGGCGCCGAAGCGGCCCTCGTCCTCGGGTCGGGGATGTCGGCCGCCACCTCCGTTTTCCTGGCACTTTCGCCCGGCGATCATGTCGTCGCGCCCAGGGTCATGTACTGGGGCTTGCGCAATTGGCTGCTGGGCGACGCGACGAACTGGGGATTGAAAGTCGACCTGGTCGACACCGACGACCTGGCGGCGGTGCGCGCCGCGGTTCGGCCCGGCGCGACCCGCCTGGTCTGGCTCGAGACGCCGGCCAACCCGCTGTGGACGATCACCGACCTTGCCGCAGTCTGCGAGATCGCCCACGCCGCAGGAGCGCGCGTCGCCGTGGATTCGACCTGCGCAACGCCGGTCCTCACCCGTCCGATCGAGCTCGGCGCCGACGTCGTCATGCATGCCGCGACTAAATATCTGAACGGTCATTCGGATGTCGTGGCCGGGGCGCTGGTCACCGCTCGCATCGATGAATTCTGGGAGCGCGTAAAGCGCATTCGCACGCTGCTGGGCATGATCCTCGGGCCGCTGGAAGCCTACCTTCTGATCCGCGGCATGCGCACGCTGCACCTGCGGGTCGCGCAGGCGTGCCTGAGCGCGATGGAGCTGGCGCGTCGGCTGCAGAAGCATCCGGCGGTGGCCGAGGTGCTCTACCCCGGACTGCCGACGCACCCGGGCCACGCGATCGCCGCGCGGCAGATGCACGACGGTTTCGGCGGCATGCTGTCGATTCGCGTGCGCGGCGGTGAGGCCGCGGCGATCGCCACGGCCGCCTATGTCCGCTTGTGGAAGCGGGCGACGTCGCTCGGCGGCATCGAGAGCCTGATCGAGCACCGCGCATCGATCGAAGGCGCCGGCTCGCCTTGTCCGCCCGATCTGCTGCGCCTGTCGACCGGCATCGAGGATGTCGACGACCTGTTCGGCGATCTCGACCGGTCCCTTATCGCGGCGGCCCGCCCGAGCTGAATCCGCGCCCGTCGATCGATGCCGGACGCCGAACACCGGAGTATCCGCGGCGAGATCGTCGGAGGACTCGTCTCCGCGGGCGTCGCGATCCCGCTGGCGATGGGCTTCGGCATGTTCGCATTCGTCTCGTTCGGCGACGAATACTTCGCCAGCGGCGCGCTTGCCGGGCTGATGACCGCGCTGGTCGTCGGCGTCGTCAGCGTCCTGCTGGGCGACAAGTCCCCGACTCTTTACGCGCCGCGCATCACCACCACATTCTTCCTGGGCATTCTGCTGTACGGCCTCGCGCATTCCGATGCGCCGGTCGTGCGCTCCGGCGGGCTGCCGTTGACGCTGGCGGTGATCTTTTCGATCATCATGCTGGGAGGCGTGTTCCAGCTGCTGTTCGGGTTGGTCAGGCTGGGCACGCTGATCAAGTTCACGCCGCACCCGGTGATGGCGGGATTTCAGAATGCCGCCGCGATACTGCTTTTGCTGGTGCAGCTCGGCAACGTCCTCGGCTTCGATCGGAGCATGCCGTTCGTCGAGGCGCTGCAGCATGTCGACCAAGCGAAGCCTTTGAGCGTCCTGATCGCCATCCTCGTCTTCGTCTCGATGCGGCGGTCGAAGTCGCTGCTGCCCAGCGTGCCTTCGCCGCTGGCCGGCCTTGCGGTCGGCACGGTCGTCTATTACGCGATGATGGTCGCCGGGCTCAGCGGGCATCTCGGGCCGGTCATCGGCGGAGCGCCGTCGCCCGAGCTGACGCCGCCGATGTTTCCGCGCTTCGTCGAGCTGGCGCGGCATCCGGGACTGGGCGCGATCGTTCCGATGATCGTCGGCGGCGCGCTGGCGCTCGCGCTGATCGGTTCGATCGATGCCTTGCTTTGCGCGCGAATGCTTGCGCAGCCCGGCGAGCCCCGGGTCGACGGCGATCGATTGCTTGGCCGCCTCGGCGCCGGCAATGTTCTGGCCGCTTGCTTCGGCGGAATCACCAGCGGCCTGAATCCGGGACCCACACTGGTTAACCGCGCCTTCGGCGGCCGCACGCCGTTTTCGGTGCTGGTCAACGCGGCGGCGATCCTGATGGCTATCGCGCTGCTGTTTCCGCTGATCGTCTATCTGCCGCGGGTCGCGCTATCCGCGGTGATCATGGTGATCGCCGTCCAGAACGTCGATCGATGGACGTTGCACACGATCCGCCGCGTCGCATCCGGATCGACGCCGTATCGGCGCCATCTGGTGTTCGAATTGGCGGTCGTCATAGTCGTCGCGGCGTTGTCGGTGATCGTCAATGTCGTGGTGGCCGTGTTCCTCGGCGTCGTGATCGCCGTGCTGCTGTTCGCGGTCCGCATGAGCCGGTCGATCGTGCGGCGCAGCTATCGCGGCAGCGCGATTCGCTCGCGGAAATCGCGGACGATCGAGCAGATGATGTTGTTGGAGCGTACCGGGGGCAGCGTACTGATCGTCGAGTTGCAAGGCGCACTGTTCTTCGGGACCGCGGAGACGCTGGCCGGCGAGATCGCGGCGCAGATGCAGCAGCAGACGCATCAGGTGATTCTCGATCTGCGGCGCGTCACCGAGATTGACAGCAGCGGCGCCGAAATACTGCGCCAGATCGACGCGGATCTGACTGCGAAGGGCGCGACCCTCGCGCTCTGTGTGATGCAGCCCTCGGAGCCGGCCGCGATCCTGGCCGATTCGGGCGTTCTGGACGCGGTGACGCCCGACCGCGTGTTCGGTCACGTCGATCGCGCGCTCGAATGGGCCGAGGAGCGGCTGTTGCAGAGCGAGGCCGGCGATCACGCCCCCGATGGCGAGACGCCGCTCGAGCGCGCGAGCATCTTCGCCGGCCTGACATCGGAGGACGTGACGGCGATCAAGCGGCATTTGCGGCGCGCCGAGAGCGAAAAGGGCCGGATTGTGTTCGGCGAGGGCGAGCAAGGCAAGGAGCTTTTCATCATCACCAGGGGGACAGCCAGCGCGTATCTTCGCCAGACCAGCGGCGCCGACATTCGCTTGGCGACATTCGCACCCGGCACGGTCTTCGGCGAGCTGGCGCTGCTGGACCCGGGTCCGCGCTCGGCGTCAGTCATCGCCGACGACGAGCTCGTGTGCTACGCATTGAGCGATGAGAGTTTCCTGCTGCTGTCCCGAGAGGCGCCCGATGCCGCGATCAAGCTGCTGGCGAATCTGAGCCGCGAACTGAGCCGCCGCCTGCGGCAAGCGAATCGAACGATCCATCAACTCGAGGAGTAGCGGCCCGTCCAACCCCGGGGATTCGACGTTGCGGCCCGGCTAGGCTTTCAATCCGCGCACGCGATACGCGATGACCGGACGACGGAACCCTTTCAAGGTCAGTGCTTCCTGCGGCTCGACCTCGATCAGCGTTTCCACGCCGGCATAGACTTTCTGCGAGATCAGGATCTGGTCGCCAGGAGCCTCGCCGCAAAGCCGCGAGGCCAGATTGGTGACGGTGCCGATCGCGCTGTAGTCCCATCGTCCCTCGAAGCCGATCGCGCCTATCGTCGCGAAGCCTTGGGCGATGCCGATGCCGAGGCTCAGATCGTAGCCGCGCTTTGCCCAGTCCAGCGCCATGCGGCCGATGCGCTCGCGCACGGCCAGCGCCATGCGCACCGCGCGCTCGGCGGGATTCGGGACCGGCAACGGATCGTTGAACAGTATCGTGATGCCATCGCCGGTGAAGTGCTCGAGCGTGCCTTCGTACTCGAGGACCATGCGGCCGGCGACCTGGTGGTACTCGCGCAGCACGCCCATGACTTCCTCGGGCTCCGCGACCTCGGCGAACGCGGTGAAGCCGCGCAGGTCGAGAAAGACGACAGTGATTTCGCGGCGATGGCTTTTCAGCGGATCGTCGGCGCCGCCGCTGACGATGAGCTCGGCCAGATGCGGCGAAAAAAAGCGCCGCAGGCGGCCGACCCGCTCGAGCTCGCTCACCTGCGCGGCGACGCGTTCTTCCAGCTTTGCGTTCCACTGCTTGACTTCGTCGGCGAGCTCCTCGGCCGTGTCGTGCAGCCGCTTGATGCGCAGCATCGAGCGCACGCGCGCGGCCAGCGACGCGTGGTCCACAGGCTTGGTCAGATATTCGTCGCCGCCGGCTTCGAGTCCGGCGACGATGTCCTTCGAGTCCGCCATCGCCGTCACCAAGATGATAGGCGTAAACGGAAACGAAGCATCGGCGCGCAGCCGGCGGCAGACCTCGAAGCCGTCGAGCTTGGGCATCATGACGTCGAGCAGGATCAAATCGGGCTTGTCCCGCCGCGCGGCGGCAAGTCCTTCTTCACCGTCGCCAGCGGTCACGACCTCGTAACCTTCGGCGACCAGCCGGGTCTGAAGGACCTTGACGTTGGTCGGGTTGTCGTCGACGATAAGGATGCGGGGGGTATTTCTCACCAGTGGAATTCCAGCGGTCCGAGGGAAATATACGGTCTCAGCCGCCGATGCACAAGGACGAAGCGGGAACGAAAATGATGGGGGATGGCGTGCAGTCCTCGCTCGACAATCCGTCGTCGACCACACGGCCGGAGCTCGCGCTCGAGCATTTGGCGGACCTGGTTCAGAGACGAACGCCGTTGCACAGGCTGGTGCGCTGGGTCGCCGGCATCCGCGCCTCGGTGCACACCAAGCTGCTCGCCGCGTTCCTGATCGCCACGCTGCTGTTCATCGCCGTGTCGCTGTTCAGCCTGCAGACGCTGGTCAATGCCACGCAGCAGAGCCGCCAGCTCGACGAGGCGCACGAGCTGGTGAGCCTCGCGCAGCAGAGCGAACGCGCGCTGGCGAGGCAGATGCACTACACCGATATCGCGCTCCTGTCGCAGGACGAGGCGGCGATCGCCCGGATCCTGCGCGAGAACAACCAGTTCAACGACCGGCTGGCGAAGCTGGAAACAGCCGGCACCGCCGACCGGGCACTGGTCGAGCAGATAAGGACCTCGCAGGACGAGGCGATGGCGGTGGTGGCCGACATCGCCAATGCGATTCGCGACGGCAAGCTTGGCGCGGTCACCGGCGCGCTGTTGCACCGCCAGGAGCGGCTCGATACCGAGATCACCACGCGTGTCGGGCTCCTCGTGGCGGGGCAACAGGACCGCATGACCCGGTTGCGCGACAGCGTCGCCGTCGCCAATAAGCGCTCGCTGATCCTGACCAGCGCGTTCGCGGTGATCGCGGTGATCTTCGCCCTGTTCTGCGGCTTCGTCATATCCTGGTCGTTCATCCTCCCGGTACGCGAGGCGCAAGGCTTCCTCGACGAAGTGGCGGCCGGCGATTTCGGCGCGCGCATCGAGGTCTCCAATCGCGACGAATTCGGCGTGCTGGCGGAGCGAATGAACCACATGAGTGCGGAGTTGCAGCGGTTCGATGGGGAGCAACGCCAGGCCGCCGCCCAGCTCGGCCTCCTCAATCGGCAACTGGCGCAGGCGAGCAAGGCAAAGTCCGAGTTTCTCGCCAACATGAGCCACGAGCTCCGCACGCCGATGAATGCAATACTGGGCTTCACCGAGATGCTGATCGACGGCCTTTACGGCGACATCCCGCCCGAGTTGAAGGAGCCGTTGACCGACGTCCAGTTGAACGGCCGACATCTGCTACGCCTGATCAACGACGTGCTCGATCTGTCCAAGATCGAGGCCGGCCGTATGCAGCTCGCTTTGGGCGAGTACTCGGTGCGCGAGATCATCGACATCGTGCAGGTCTCGCTGCGGTCGCTGGCGGCGGAAAAGGGGCTGGAGTTCGTAACCAGCGTGCCGGACGGTCTCCCGGTCGCCTACGGCGATAATGGGCGGCTGACGCAGTGCCTGATGAACCTCGCCGGCAACGCCATCAAGTTCACCCGGCAGGGGCGTGTCGAGATCGGCGTCGAGTTGGTCGGAAACGAGCTCGTCTTCCGCGTTTCCGATACCGGGATTGGTATTCCGACGGAGGATCTCGACAAAGTGTTCACCGAGTTCGGGCAGGTCGACACCGCGGTGACCCGTGAATTCGGCGGTACGGGTCTGGGACTGAGCATTACCAAGCGATTCGTCGAAATGCACGGCGGCCGGGTCTGGGTCGAGAGCGAATTCGGCAACGGCTGCACCTTCTATTTTGCGGTCCCGGTGCGGGCCAAGGGCGAGGAAAAATGAGCGAACGCACGATTCTTTACATCGAGGACAACGAATACAACCGCAAGATCGTCCGTCAGTTGCTGGGTCGTACCTCCTACAAGCTGGTCGAGGCGGTCGACGGAGAAAGCGGCGTTGCGCTCGCGCAGCAGCTCGTGCCGCAGCTGATCCTGATGGATGTACAGCTGCCCAAAATGTCCGGGTTGGACGCGACTCGCGTGTTGAAGGCAGACCCGCGGACCAGCGACATACCGATCATCGTGATCACGTCGTTCGCGCTCAGCGGTGACCGCGAAAAGGCGGCGGTCGCCGGCGCCGACAACTACCTCGCTAAGCCCTACAGCCCGCGCGAGCTGCTGGCCCTCGTCCGGCAGTACTTGCCGGAAGCTTGATCAACGCACTGGAGGTTGTCCGATGAGCAACGCCATTGGAGTTTCCCTGCGCGCCGCGTCGGTTGCGCTGATGCTTTCCCTTTTCGGCACCGCCGGGCTCGTCTGCGCAGCGGAGGAGCAGGCCGAGCAGTTCACGCCGGAGTTCCGCCAGCTCCACACGAGCTTCGACGCCAAGCACTCGCCGAAGATCGTCGCTCCGGATTCGGTCAAGCGGGGCGAGTGGTTCACCGTGACGGTCAGCGTCGGCGCCGGCAGCCAGCATCCTTCGCTTCAGGAGCACTTCGTCCGCTATATCGCGCTGTACAAGGATTCGGTGGAGATCGCGCGCACCTATCTGCACCCGGTCTACTCGGCGCCGATCGTGACCTTCACCGTCGCGCTGGACGAGGGAGGGGCACTGCGCGCGGTCGAAGAGCCCACGCATTCGGCAGCGTGGGAGACATCGAAAAAAATCGAGGTACGGCCGTAGCGTACCGGACACTGGTCAACGCGCTTTCATTTCCACGGTGACGCGCGTCGGTTGCTGCTCGCCGACGGTCGCGGTCGCCTGGACGGTTCCCAGCCGCTCGTGCCAGATGTGGAGATCGTACCTGCCCGGCGGCAGATTATCGAAGCTGAACTGTCCGTCCGCGCCGGTAATCGCGTAATAGCGGTGCGCCGCGACGACCACCCAGCCGATCATCCACGAATGCAGGTCGCAGTTGATGCGCACGATCTCCGGCTTGGCAAAAGTCACCGGAATCGTGCGGTCCTTGGGCTGAGTGCGATTGAACGAGACGTTGAGCTTCGGCGTTGCGTGAATGTTGTGCAGCAGCCGGTCGCTGTTGAGAAAGTCGACGGTGCCGCCGGCGGGAACGACGACCACCCGCGGAATGAACACGCATCCGTTCTGGTCCATCTCGACTTTGGCGGCAGGCGCCAGCGCGGCGGCCCCCGCCGGCGGATTCTCGAGCCATACGACCGCGTTTTTCAGCTCCTTGCGCGAAGACAGCAGCAAGTCGCCGGAATCCTTTTCGGTGCCGCACACGTACTGGTCGATGGTGACGTCGACTTTTTTTTGCGCCAGGACCGGCCCGGCGAAGACGACCGAGCCCTTGATCGAACCCGCTGCACTCACGCCGGACGCGCCGAGGCCGACCAGCAGCAAGGTCGCGGCCGTCGTCAATTGCATCCCTCTCATTGCTTGCTCCTTGGGGGTGGGTGCGGCAGCGGCTGGCGGCGCCGTCAGCGGTTCGACGGCACGGGCAGCGTCGGATCGAGCGTAGCCCGGCCTGCGGCTCCCGGTCAAGACGGGCAGCGCATCGGCTCCCACGCCGGCGGCGAGCGCGGCGCTGCATCAGTCGTTAAACTCCCGGCTTATGTCCCGGCGCTGCGCCGGGACGAAGCCCAAGCCGGCCCCGACGCCGGCGACGCGGGAGTGAAATGAAGGCGAGTGTCCCCGAACCGATCCTGCCTGCCGTCAAGGATCAATACGAGCGCTATCCCTATCCGCTGCGCGAAGCCGCGGAAGAGAAGACTCGGATTATCCGCACCTGGCTGGACGATCTGCCTATGATCAACCAGTACTGTTTCGGCGGTCGGCGCCGTTTCGACCGCGGATTCCGCGTCCTCGTTGCGGGCGCCGGCACCGGCGATGGAACGATCTACCTGGCCGAACAGCTGCGCGAGACCGATGCCGAAATCGTCCATGTCGACATCAGCGCCCGGAGCAACGAAATTGCCCGGGAACGGGCTGCCGTCCGCGAGCTCCGCAACATCCGCTGGATCAACGGCTCGGTGCTCTCGCTCTCCCCCGGCGATCTCGGCGTTTTCGACTACATCAACTGCTGCGGCGTGCTCCATCACCTCGGGGACCCGGAAGCCGGCATGTCCGCGCTGCTGCCGCTGCGCGCCGACGGCGGGGCCTTCGGCATCATGGTCTACGCCCAGTACGGGCGCACAGGCATCTATCAGCTGCAATCGCTGCTGCGCCTGATCAATGCCGGCCTCGACGATCCCGATCGCAAGCTCGCCAACGCGAAGGCGCTGCTGCCGTGCCTGCCACGCACCAACTGGTTCGCGCGCGCCCAGGATCTGTATCGCGAGCACGTGATCGGCGGCGATGCCGGCATGTACGACATGCTGCTTCATTCGCAGGATCAGGCCTACACGGTGGCACAGATCTACGCCTGGTTCGAGGACAAATGCGGACTTTCGATCCAGTTCACCGATGTCAACCGGGGACCTGCGGCGTACACGCCGCGGCTGCTCGCGCCGCCCGGCGAGCTCGCGCTCTGGCGCGACGTCGACGCGCTGCCGCTGCGCCGGCAGCAGGAGATCGCCGAGCTATTGAGCGGGAGCATCAAGATGCACGTGTTCTACGCGACCGCCGGCACCGGAACCAAAGCGCCGTACGGAGATCCCGACTACGTGCCGTTCTTCTTTCACGAGCCGGTGACGGGCGCCGAGCTGTACGACCTGATCACCCGCCATCACGACCGCCCGTTCGTGCTCAACCACAGCTTCAGCGGCATAACGACGCGCGTCGATCCGGGGCGTTTCGCGAAATACGTGCTCAGGCACATCGACGGCAAGCGCACGTTCCGGCAGATCTTCGAGCGGGTGCGCGCGGAGCCTGCATGCGCCGCAGCCGCGCCCGGCGACGACGAGCTGTTTGCCGACTTTGCCGGATTTTTCGGGGTTCTGCACGCCATCGACCGGTTGCTTTTGCGCCATCACACAGCATAGACTTGTCGGTGCAATCCGCCTGGCGCATTCGCCGGCGCGGAGGCCGAAATACGATCATGCGCAGCCGCCGCAACAAACCCGGGCAAGCAAGATGACTTTCGTCTGGCCGCAGATGCTGTGGCTGCTATTGCTGGCGCCGGTGCTGGTCGGCATCTATATCTGGGCGCTTTCCAGGAGGCGCAAGCACGCGCTGCGCTACGCAAGCATCGGCCTGGTCCGGGAAGCGCTCGGCCGTCGGCAGCGCTTTCGCCGTCACGTCCCGCCGCTGCTCTTCCTGATCGCCCTGCTCGCGACGATCTTCGCGATTGCACGGCCCAGCGCAGTCGTCACGCTGCCATCCGACCAGCGAACAACCATATTGGCGATCGACGTCTCGCTCAGCATGCGAGCAAACGACATCAAGCCCAGCCGGCTGGAGGCCGCGCAAACCGCCGCCAAGGCTTTCGTGCAGGAGCAGCCGGCCGATGTGCTGGTCGGCATCGTGTCCTTCGCGGGGACCGCGTCTGTCGTGCAGCCGCCGACGCACAATCGC
>DASYJB010000067.1:0-17900 GCA_035996965.1 Casimicrobiaceae bacterium
CGGCGCGTGTCGGCGAGCAGCGACTCGTCACCCCAGAGCGGGCTGCCGTCGCTGCGCCAGTAAATGGCCAATGCCCAGCGCGGCAGCGGCTCGCCCGGATACCATTTTCCCAGTCCGGTATGCACGAATCCACCGCGGGCAAAGCGCGCCATCAGCCGCCGCAGCAGGATTTCGGCGAGCTCGCGCTTTTTGGTGCCGAGCGCCGCAATCGTCCACTCCTTGCCTTCCATGTCGTCGATCGAGACGAACGTCGGCTCGCCGCCCTGCGTCAAGCGCACATCGTGCGCGGCGAGATCGCGATCGACCTGGTGGCCCAGCGCATCGATCGCCGCCCATTGCGCTTCGCTGTAGGGCATCGTGACGCGCGGATCCTCGTGTGTGCGCGTCACCGTCATCGCGACGTGGAGCTCGCTGCGACACGGGTCGGTGTAGCCGACGACCGGCGCCGCGCTGCCCGGATCCGCGGTGGACGCCAACGGAATGTGTCCCTCGCCGGACAGAAGTCCCGACGTTGGATCGAGCCCGATCCAGCCGGCCCCCGGCAGATAGACCTCGGCCCATGCGTGCAAGTCGGTGAAATCGCGCTCCGGGCCGGCCGGCCCGTCGAGCGCCTTGACGTCGGCGACGAGCTGAATCAGGTAGCCGGACGTGAAGCGCGCGGCGAGCCCCAGCCGCCGCAGTATCTGCACGAGCAGCCATCCGCTGTCGCGGCACGAACCGCTCGCCTGCGCCAGCGTCTGGTCGGGCGTCTGCACGCCCGGCTCCATTCGCACCAGGTAACGAATCTCGTTCTTGAGCTGCTGATTGAGCCGGACCAGCATCGGCACCGTCGCCTCGTCGGGCCTGATGGTCGCTCGAAACGCCGCCAGCCATGCCTGCAGCCGCGGTTCGGGCGGGTCGGCCTCCAGGAACGGAATCAGCTCTTTGGCGAGTGTGCCCGCGTACGCAAACGGATAGCGCTCGGCATAGGGCTCGACGAAAAAGTCGAACGGGTTGATCACCGTCATGTCGGCGATCAGGTCGACGACGATCTCCAACCGGTTCGCGCGCTCGGGAAAGACCAGCCGCGCCACCCAGTTGCCGTACGGATCCTGCTGCCAGTTGAGAAAATGCCGCGCCGGGTCGACCTGCAGCGAGTAGCCGACGATCGGGGTGCGACAATGCGGTGCCGGCCGCAGCCGCACCTCGTGCGGCGACAAATTGACAAACCGGTCGAACGCGTAGGTCGTGCGGTGTTGCAGCGCTACGCGGATCGCCATCCGGATACGCCTCTCATGACCATTCCGGGTTCGGCAGCTCGGCGAAGACGCGGCGGAGCCCCTCACCCCACTGCGTATGTATCATCTGGAAATAGGGATCGGATTCCTCGATCCGCTTTTGCAGCTTGAGGCGCAGGCCGTCGGTCTCGTACACGGCGAGATCGATCGGCAGCCCGACCGAGATATTCGAGCGCATCGTCGAGTCGAACGACACGATCGTGCATTTGGTCGCTTCCTGCAGCGAAGTCCCGCGCGTGATGACTCGGTCGATCACCGGCTTGCCGTATTTGCTTTCGCCGATCTGGAAATAGCAGGTATCGGCGGTTGCCTCGATGAAATTGCCCTCGCTGTAGACCTCGAACAGCCGCGGCGGCTCGCCTCGCACCTGGCCGCCGACGATGAAGGTCGAGTGCGAATCGATGTTGTTCTGCAACAGGTACGGGCCGTCGCGCGTCTTGACCTCCCGCAGGGCGTCGCCGACCAGCCGGGCGATGTCGAACATCGACGGCGCATTCCACAACTGCAGCTGGCTGTCGCCGGAGCGGGCCCGCTGCTCCAGTATGTTCAGCGCACTCTGCGTCATCGACAGATTGCCCGAGGACAGCGTGACGACGACACGGTCGCCTTCCCTGACAAAGGCGCGGAGCTTGGAAAAGCGCCCGATCTGGTCGACGCCGGCATTCGTGCGGGAGTCCGCCGCGAAGATCATTCCGGCTTCCAGCGACATGGCAACGCAATAGGTCATGAACGGTATGGCGCGATCGAGAGTGGCGATTCTACCGGAAGCCGCCTAAAACGTCGGAACCAGGAAGTGACTGCTGATTTCGTCGCCCAGCTCCGAGATCCGGTCCAGGAATTCCATCAGGTATTCGTGCAGGCCGAACCGGATGATGTCATCGGTGCGGGCAAAGCGCAGCTTGGCATGCAGCTCGCCGCTGGCTCGCCTGATTTCGGTCGAGCCGTCGTCGCAGAGCGCCGCCAGCGTCTCGTTGATGAAGTTCATGCACGAGTGTAGCGAGCGCGGCATGTCCTGCCGCAGTATCAGCAGCTCGGCGACGCGGCGTGGCGTGATGACGTCGCTGTAGATCTTGCGGTAGGACTCGAATCCGGACACCGAGCGCAGCAGCGCGCCCCATTGATAGTAGTCGACGGCGCCGCCGACCTCGGCGGCCGACGGCAGCAGCGTGTGGTATTTGACGTCCAGTATGCGGGCGGTATTGTCGGCCCGCTCGATGTGCGTCCCGAGCCGGATGAAGTGATAGCCTTCGTCACGCAGCATCGTCCCGAAGGTCACGCCGCGGAAAAGATGCGAGCGCATCTTGACCCAGCCGAGGAATTCGGACACGCCGCCGAGCTGGATATTGTCGTAATTCTGGCCGCGCATCTCCAGCCATGCTGAATTCAGGTCCTCGTACATCTCCGAGGTAATCGCGCCGCGGACCGCCCGCGCCGATTCTCGCGCGGCGCGCAGGCAGCAGAAGATCGACGAGGAATTGCGCGCGTCCAGGATCATGTAGCGCAGCACGCTCTCGGCCGAAAGCTGGGGGAAGCGCTCGTAAAACGCGGTCGCAAGGCCCGAAGTGATCAGCGGCACCGCCCACGGCTCGGCCCAGGCGAGTCCCGGCTCGACGGCGTCGTACGGCAGCAGCGACATGCGGTAGGTGACGTCGAGCAGGCGCGCGGTGTTCTCGGCGCGCTCGATGTGGCGGGCCATCCAGTAAAGCTCGTTGGCGGTACGGCAGAGCATCGCTTTCGCTTCTGGTTCCGGTTGTTTGCTCGAAAACTGTGTCGTCCCGAAGTCCTAGGCCGCCATCACCCAGGTGTCCTTCGTACCGCCGCCCTGCGACGAATTAACGACCAGCGAGCCCTCGCGCAGAGCGACCCGCGTCAGGCCGCCGGGCACCAGGCTGACCGCGCGCCCCGACAGTACGTATGGCCGCAGGTCGATGTGCCGCGGCGCGAGCCCCGACTCGGTGAACGTCGGGCAGGTCGATAGCGACAGCGTCGGCTGGGCGATGTATTTGGCGGGGTTCGCGATGATACGGGCGCGAAACGCGTCGCGCTCGGCGGCGCTCGCCGCGGGCCCCACCAGCATGCCGTATCCGCCGGCGCCGTGCACTTCTTTGACCACCAGGTCGGCCAGATGATCGAGGCAGTAGCGAAGATCGTCATCGCGGTGGAGCTGCCAGGTCGGAACGTTGTTCAGTATCGGTTCCTCGGTCAGGTAAAAGCGAATCATGTCGGGCACATACGGGTAGATCGACTTGTCGTCGGCGACGCCGGTCCCGATGGCGTTGGCCAGGGTCACCTTGCCGGCCCGGTAAGCCGCGAAAAGTCCCGGGACACCGAGCGTCGAATCGGCGCGAAACGCACGCGGGTCGAGGTAGTCGTCGTCGACGCGCCGGTAGAGCACGTGCACGCGCTGCGCCCCCCGCGTCGTGCGCATGTAGACCGCGTCGTTCTGCACGACCAGGTCCTGGCCTTCGACCAGCTCGACACCCATCTGCTGCGCCAGAAACGCGTGCTCGAAATACGCCGAGTTGTAGGCGCCAGGCGTCAGCACCGCCACCTCGGGATGATCCTCGCTGGCGGGGGCCACCGCGTGCAAAGTCTCGAGCAGCAGATCCGGATAGTGCTCTACTGGCTTGATCGCCTGCGTGGCAAACAGTTCCGGAAAAAGACGCATCATCATCTTGCGGTTCTCGAGCATGTACGACACGCCCGAAGGCACGCGCAGATTATCTTCGAGCACGTAATAATCGCCTTCGCCGGCCCGGACGACGTCGACGCCGGCAACGTGCGCGTAGATCCCGCCCGGCACTTCCATGCCTTGCATTTCGCGCCGGTATTGTGCGTTGGACAGCACGCGCTCGGCGGGAATCACGCCGGCCTTGAGGATGCTCTGACCGTGGTAGATGTCGTGCAGGAAGAGGTTGAGCGCTTTCACTCGCTGCTTCAACCCCTGTTCGAGCGTCAGCCATTCGCCGGCAGGAATGATGCGCGGCACGATGTCGAACGGGATCAGGCGCTCGGTTCCCGAATCCTCGCCATAGACTGCAAACGTGATGCCCAGGCGATGGAAGGCGCCCTCCGCCTCCTTGCGCTTGCGCGCGATCTTGTCGGCGGGCGTGCTGTCCAGCCAGTCTGAAAAAGCCCGGTACTGGGGGCGGATTGCCCCGCCCGTCGCGTGCATTTCGTCATAACAGAGACGGGACACAACGGGCTTATCGGTGGATATCGACTGTTTCTGCAAGACTTGAGCCAGCGGGAATTTTGCTTTTACGCCTATAAGCTTACCTAAATTCGACTCGGGACAGGCGGCGATTGCCCGCTTCGGGACCAGAAATCTGCCTCGAACCGGCCGAGTTTTTGTCCATGACACCCATGGACAAAACGGATCGACGGTTTGACCCTGGATCGGCCCGCGTGCTTAAATACTCGCTCCTGTCTGGGTTCGCGCGGGCGGTTAGCTCAGCGGTAGAGCATTGCCTTCACACGGCAGGGGTCACTGGTTCGATCCCAGTATCGCCCACCATGGAACCAAGGGGTTGCACGCAAGTGTAACCCCTATTTTTTTGCCCGGCTTTTTCGTGACACGCGCGATCGCGGCAATTTTTGCATGGCATGTCGCGAAATCCGGACGCGGGGTGCGACGATGATTGAAAATTCCGGCCGCCCGCACGCGGTCGATGCGCTGGTTTTCGACGCCTACGGCACACTCTTCGACGTGCAGTCGGTCGCGTCGACCGCCGAGGCGCTCTTCCCCGGCTGCGGCGCAGCGCTTGCCCAACTTTGGCGCAGCAAGCAACTCGAGTACAGCTGGCTGCAAAGCCTGATGCAAAGCCCCACGCAGCCACGCGAGGACTTTGCCGCAGTCACTGCGCATGCGTTGAGTTATGCGGCGGAAGCGCTGGCTTTGCCGTTGCCCGCGCACGCCAGGCATCGCATGCTCGACGCCTATCTCGATCTGTCGCCGTTCCCCGACGCGGAGCCGACGCTGGCCGCGCTGGCGCCGCGCCGGCGACTGATCCTGTCCAACGGCACGCAGGCAATGCTCGAGCCGCTCGCTGCCGCGACGGGGCTCGCGCGTCATCTCGACGCCATACTGTCGGTCGACGATGCCGGCGTCTACAAGCCGAGCCCGCGCGTCTATCAGCTTGCCGTCGACGCGCTGGACTGTCCGCCGATCCGTATCGGCTTTGTGTCGTCGAACGCGTGGGACGCGATCGGCGCCAAGGCATTCGGATTCACGGTGTTCTGGGTCAACCGCTCGGGCGCACCGCTCGATCGCCACGGGCCGCCGCCGGATTGCATGATCCACACCCTGGCCGACTTGCCTGCGCTGCTCACCGCCGCGTAGCATCGGCCGCCGGAACGCGGTGGTATGCGTTCGCGGCAGCCCACAACGGCCAAGCGCCGGCACTAAGGCATGTACTGGCCGCCGTTGACCTCGATAACCTGTCCGGTGACATAGCCGCTCATCGCGTCGGACGCGAGATAGATGAACGTCCCGGAGGTTTCTTCGGCCGTGCCCAGCCGATTCATCGGGATCGTCGCCTGCATCGCCTTCAACTGCTCGGCGGTCGAGTACCGCTCATGGAAGGGCGTGGTGATGACGCCCGGCGACACCGCGTTGACCCGGATCTTGTCGCCGACGAGCTCTTTCGCCCAGCCCTTGGTCGCCGTCGAGATGAAGCCCTTCGCGCCGGCATAGACGATCGCGCCGCCGCCGCCGCCATGGCGGGCAGCGATTGAGCTGACGTTGATGATGTTGCCGCCGCCCTGCTTGCGCATCGCGGGGACGACCTCGTGCATGAACATTGCCACCTGGATGACGTTGAGGTCCAGCACCTGGTGCAAGAAGTCTTCGCTGTAGTCTTCGATCTTGGTCCGCTGGACCAGGCCGCCGGCGTTATTGACCAGGACGTCGATGCGGCCGAAGCCGGCGAGCGTTTCGGCGACGATGCGCTTGATGTTGGCGCTTTTGGTGACGTCACCGCCGACCAGCAGCGCTTCGCCGCCTGCCGACTTGACCTCGCGCGCGACTTTGTCCGCGGCTTCCTTGCTGGCGTTGTAGTGGACCACCACCTTGCTGCCCTGCTCCGCGAACGCGCGGGCGGCGGCCGCGCCGATGCCGGTGGAGGCGCCGGTGATCAAAACGACCTTGTTCTTCAGATCCGTGGCCATCATTGCTCCATCGTTGGTCGAGCGCAGCAAATTGTACTACGCGCGCGGGGCCCCTCGCCTTGGTGGCCTCCGAACGATCTCCGCTTGCCGGCAACTCGCGTCGGCCACTTGGCGTCGACTCGCCTCGCGCCGGCTCCGAGTTGACGAAAGCTCATGTCGAAGCGCGTGTCGCCGGCTACTCCGCCTTCGGGGTCGCATCCCCGCGCTTTGCGCGGGGCCCCTGCTTCTCCCTGCGGCGTCCCATCCCCACGCGCTACGCGCGCGGGGCCCCTCGCCGCGGGCTCGCGCCGCCGCTCGCGCTGCCGGTCGCGCCGCGGCACGCCGCGACCGCGTCGCGTATCGCTGCGATCGCGGCGGGACGCGGAAAGCTCTTGCGATGCGCGAGCGCAACGCGCCGCGAAGGGACCGGTCGCGAGAACGGCACCGGCACGACCAGCCGGCTGTGGTATTTCGGGATCAGCGCGTCGCGCGGCAGCACCGACACGCCCAGCCCCGAGGCGACCATGTTACGGATCGTCTCCAGCGAATTGGTGCGCGTGATCGGGGCGCCGGAGCGATTGAGCTCCGGGCAGGAATCGAGCACCTGGTCGCGAAAGCAATGGCCGACATTGAGCAGGATCGCATGCTCGCCGGCAAGCTCGGATGGGTCGATCGACTTGCGTCGGGCCCACGCGTGCTTTTCCGGCACGACGACCTGGAACGGTTCCTCGTAGAGGAAGTCGGTGGCGATGCCCGGCGGGTTGAACGGCAATGCGATGATCGCGGCGTCGATGCGGCCGGCCCGCAGCGACGTCTCCAGGTTTTCGGTGAGATTTTCCTCGAGCTCCAGCGGCATCGCCGGCGCGCGCTCGTTCAGCGCCGGAATCAAGTCCGGCAGCAAGTAGGGCGCGATCGTGTAGATCACCCCGAGCCGGAACAGCCCGACCAATTGGTTCCGTCCCGCCTGCGCGATGTCGCGGATGCTGGCCGCTTCCTCCAGGACCTTCTGCGCCTGCTCGACGATGCGCTCGCCGACCGGCGTCACCGTCACCTCGCTCTTGCCGCGCTCGAAAATCTGCGTGCCCAGCTCCTCCTCGAGCTTCTGGATCGCCACCGACAGCGCCGGCTGGCTGATGAAGCAGTGCTGTGCCGCCCGGCCGAAATTGCGTTCCTGTGCGACGGCGACGATGTAACGCAGCTCGTTGAACGTCATCGCATGCGCTTGAGGAATTCCGCGAAAGCGGGGCCGACACCGGGATGCTTCAGCGCGAGCTCGACCGTCGCCTCCAGATAGCCGAGCTTGTTGCCGCAGTCGTAGCGGCGGCCTTCGAATTCGTGCGCCAGCACCTTCTCGTCCTCGAGCAGCCGCGCGATCCCGTCGGTCAGCTGGATCTCGCCTCCGGCCCCGGGCGGCATCGTACGCAAATGGTGGAAGATGCGCGGTGTCAGCACATAGCGGCCGACGACGCCGAGCGTCGACTTGGTCGTGCCGGCCGCCGGCTTTTCCACGATGCGCGAAATCCGGCCGACGCGACTGCTCATGCCTTCGGTTTCGACGATGCCGTAGCTGCTGACGTCGGCCGCCGGTACAGGCATGACACCGATCACCGAGTATTGCTCTCGCTCGGCGATCTCGGTCATCTGCCGCATTACCGGGACGGCGGAGTCGATCAGGTCGTCTGCCAGCAGAACGGCAAACGGCTGGTCGCCGATCACCGGCTCGGCGCACAGCACCGCGTGCCCCAGTCCCAGGGCCTCGGTCTGACGAATGTAGATGCAGTTGATGCCGCTCGGCGTTGCCGATTGAACGGTTTCCAGCAGCGCCGTCTTATGTCGCAACGTCAATTCGGTTTCAAGCTCGTAGGCTTTGTCGAAATGATCTTCGATCGCGCGCTTGTTGCGCCCCGTGATGAAGATCATGTCGGTAATTCCCGCCGCCGCCGCCTCCTCGACCGCATACTGGATCAGCGGCTTGTCAACGACCGGCAACATCTCTTTCGGGCTTGCCTTGGTCACTGGCAGGAATCGGGTGCCGAGTCCGGCTACCGGAAACACGGCCTTGGTTATTTTTCCGAACGCCATTTATCGCTTTCCTTCGGTGAGCGCCTTGAATTGCCGCTCGTCGAGCACCGGTATGCCGAGCTCGACGGCGCGATCCATCTTGCTGCCCGGGTCTGCACCCGCGACGACGTAACTGGTCTTTTTCGATACGCTGCCTGCCACCTTGCCGCCCTGCGCTTCGATCAGGCCCTTGGCTTCATCGCGCGACAAGGTCGGCAGCGTTCCGGTCAGCACGAACACCAGACCGGCGAACTTGCCCGCCGGTGCGCGCTGCGGCGCGGTTTCCGGCCAATGTACCCCGGCGGCTCGCAACTGGGCAATGACTTCGCGGTTGTGCGCTTCGGCAAAGAACTGGCGGATGCTTTGTGCCAGCACTGGACCGACATCATGCACTTCGAGCAGCGCCGCCTCGTCGGCGGTTTCCAATGCATCGAGATTGCCGAAATGCCGCGCCAGGTCCTTGGCGGTCGTTTCGCCGACGTGGCGGATACCCAGCGCGTAAATGAAGCGAGCGAGCGTCGTGTGACGACTCTTGTCGATTGCCGCAATGACGTTGGCCGCGGATTTTTCCGCCATGCGCTCGAGCTCGGCCAGCGCCGCGACGCCCAGCCTGTAGATATCCGCCGGAGTGCGAACGATGTCGGCATCGACCAGCTGATCGACCAGCTTGTCGCCGAGACCCTCGATGTCCATCGCCCGCCGGCCGGCAAAATGCAACAGCGCCCCCTTGCGCTGCGCCGGGCACACGAGCCCGCCCGAGCAGCGCGCGATGGCCTCGTCGGGGAGCCGCACGACCGCCGACCCGCATTCGGGGCAACGGGTGGGCATCACGAATTGCCGCGTCCGGGCCGGCCGCTGTTCGGTCAGCACGCGCGCGACTTCCGGAATGACGTCGCCGGCGCGGCGCACGATGACGGTGTCGCCGATGCGGACGTCCTTGCGCCGGATCTCGTCCTCGTTATGCAGCGTGGCGTTGGTCACCGTGACGCCGCCGACGAAAACGGGCTTCAGCCGCGCCACCGGGGTCAACGCGCCGGTGCGTCCGACCTGGACGCCGATGTCGAGCACTTCGGTCGGCACCTCTTCGGCGGGAAACTTGTGCGCGATGGCGAACCGCGGTGCGCGCGAGACGAAGCCAAGCCGGAGCTGCTGCTCGAAATCGTTGACCTTGTAGACGACGCCGTCGATCTCGAACGGCATCTCGCCGCGCCGCTCGCCGATGCGCCGGTAGTAGTCGAGCACGCCATCGAGACCCTGCACGACTGCGCGTTCCCGGGCGACGGGAAAACGAAACCCGGACAGCCACTTCAGCAACGCATCGTGCGTTCGCGGCGGCGCGATGCCGCCCCATTCGACCGCACCGACGCCGTAGGCGAAAAATGCCAGCGGCCGCCGCGCTGTGATCCGCGAATCGAGCTGGCGCAGGCTGCCCGCCGCGGCGTTACGCGGATTGACGAAGACCTTTTCTCCGGCGGCGGTCTGCGCGGAATTCATCGCCGCGAAGTCGCGCCGCAGCATCAGCACCTCGCCGCGAACCTCGAGATAGGGCGGGAAATGGCCCGCAAGCTTGAGCGGCAGCGCGCGCACCGTCCGAAGGTTGGCGCTGACATTCTCTCCGGTGTACCCGTCGCCGCGCGTCGCGCCGACGCTGAATACGCCGTTTTCATACGCAAGGCTGATCGCCAGGCCGTCGAACTTGGGCTCGGCCGCATATTCGATCCGCTCGACGCCGAGCGTCTCGCGCGCGCGCCGGTCGAAGGCCTCGACTTCGCTGGCGCTGAAGGCATTGTTCAGCGACAGCATCGGCAGGCGGTGCGTGACCGCCTCGAATTCACCCGCCGGCTCGGCGCCGACCCGCTGCGTTGGCGAATCGGGGGTCGCGAGCGCCGGATACTCGTTCTCCAGCGCCTGAAGCTCGCGAAACGTCCGGTCGTACTCGGCGTCGCTCACCGTCGGCGCATCGAGGACGTAATAGGCCTGGTTGTGCGCGTCGATCGCCGCGCGCAGCGCGGCCGCGCGCTCGGCGATCTTCGAGGGGACGGCGGCGCGCGCCGGCACGGCGCCCAGGGCCTCTACCCGAACAGCCGCAGCGCGCGCGGGCCGCCCGGTTCGATATTGGCTTCTCGCAGCGCCACGGCGGTGGCCTGCACTTCGGCGCGAATCGAAGCCAGCGACGCGTCGTTCAGCGGCCGGCGATTGTCGTCGACCAGCACACCTTCGAGCGTATGCGCCATGCGCTTCGCCGCCAACCGCATCTGATCGAAGGCCCGCACCGGATCGGCGACGCGCGGCACGTCGAGCAGCAGCACGACGCCCGGCGTCGACAACTGCCGAAGGCTTTCGACCGTCAAGGCCTCCTGCCGGTAGTTCTGCAGGCCGTACAAGGTCGCGCCGCTGTCATCGAGCAAGTCGAAGCTGCCGGTGCCGTTCAGCCGGAAACCCGCCGCCTCGGCGACACCGCGCAAGCGCGTTCCGGCGATCTGGCCCTGCTCGCTCTTGAGTATCGTCAAGCCCACCTGGACGTCGAGGTCGGCGCAGAAGCGATCGAGCTCCTCGCCGCGCCCGGCCTCCGCCGCCGGATCGGGCAAGGCAAACGCCGCCGGCAGCGACGACCCTGTGCGCGCCACTTCGTTGAGAAAACGCTCCACGTCCTGCCGCGACACCGCGCCCACGCGGTTGGCGAGCAGCATGCAGGCGGCGATTTCCGCCCACGGTCCGCCTCGCGCGCCTTCGATCGCTTGCCACGGCAGATCGCGGCCTCTCCGCCCAAGCCAGCGGCTGGGCTTGGCGAATTCGGCGGCAAGCGCATCGGCCAGCGAATCGCCCCGCACCGGCTGCTGCGGCTCGAGATGCACGACACACTCGATGTCGGCGTCGGGGGCCGTGCCGGGCCGCTCGGCGCGCGTCGCCGGCAGAACATCGGGCAGCGGCTCGGCGATCGCTTCGGACGCCATTGGGGGCAGATCGTTCGGCTCTTCATCGGTCTGGATCGCCGCGGTCGACGCAGCTGCCGTCTGGCCGCGCAACTGCGGCTCGACGCGCTCGCGCTCGAGCAGCGCGTCCGCCGGTTGCCCAAACGCCGACTCGATGCGGCGGCGCGCCCGCCGTTCCTGCGCCCAGTTGTACAGGATGACGATGGCGACCAGCGCGACGCCGGCGGCGAGTAGGCCGAGGAACAACGGGTTCATGTCCACCCCGGTCGCGCCTATTGCGGCACCGTCTCCGCCAGCTCGAGCGCTTCGGCGATGTCGACGGCCACCACGCGCGAGACGCCCGGATCGGCCATCGTGATCCCGATCAGCTGATTCGCCATTTCCATCGTGATCTTGTTGTGGCTGATGAAAACGAATTGCGTGACGTCGGCCATCGTCCGCACCAGCGCGCAAAAGCGGTCGGTGTTCGGATCGTCGAGCGGCGCATCGACCTCGTCGAGCAGGCAGAACGGGGCGGGATTGAGCTGGAACAGCGCGAACACCAGAGCGATCGCCGTCAGCGATTTTTCACCCCCCGACAAGAGGTGTATCGTCGTGTTGCGCTTGCCCGGCGGTTGCGCAACGACCTGCACGCCGGAATCGAGGATTTCCTCTCCGGTCAGCAACAGCCGCGCCTGACCGCCGCCGAAGAGGGTCGGAAAGAGCTTGCCGAAGTTGACGTTGACGGTGTCGAAGGTCTGCTGCAGCAGCGCGCGCGATTCGCGATCGATCTGCCGGATCGCGCTTTCCAGCGTCGTCATCGCCTCGGTCAGGTCCTGCGCCTGCGCATCGAGATAGCTCTTGCGCTCGCTCGCCTGCGCGAGCTCGTCGAGCGCGGCGAGATTGACCGCACCCAGACCGGCGATCGCCTGCGCCAGACGCTCGATCTCGGCGGGCAAGGCGCTGGCGCGGCCCCAGGTCTTGAGCCGCTCGGGCAAGTCCGCGAGCTCGGCGTGCGCTTCGGCGAGTTGCTCGGCGTATTGCTGGCCGGACAACTCGGCCGCCTGCTCCTTGAGTCTCACCTCCTCGATCCGGCTCCGCGCCGGCTCGAGCTTCTGATCGGCGGCCAGCCGCGACTCGTCGGCTGCGCGCAGCTCGGCGGCGATAGCCTCGAGCCGGTCCCGCGCCGCGGCCAGTGCCTGTTCGGCGCCACCGCGCGTGACCAGCTGCCCCTGCAGCGATTGCTCCACCGGCGTCCAGTCGATCTGCTGGCGCTCGGTCGCCAGCTGCGCGAGCAGCGCTTCCTGCTGCGCAACCTGCGCGGCGATCGCCTCGCGCCGCCGGGAGAGCTCGGCGATACGCTCGCGGCACGAACGCTCGGCGAATCCAGCTTCCTGCGCCGCACGCTCCGCCGCCCGCGAGCGCTCGCGCCCTCGCGCCAGCGAGACTTCCGCATCGTTCCGCGCCTGCAGCGCGCGCTCGCGCTCGGCCGTCTGCTCGCCGAGACGCGTGCGCTGTGCCGCGACCTCGGCATCGATCGCCGCCATCGCATCGTGCTCGGTGCGTGCCTCGACAGCGACGGCTGTTAGCTCGTCAGCGATTTGCGCCCGCCTGCGCTCGGACGCCTCCGCCACCTGCTTCAACTGCAATAATTCGAGCTCGAGATCGTGACAGCGCCGCTGCTGCGACGACAAGGCCATGCTTTCGCCGTGATATTCCTGCTGCCGCGCCTTGAGCTCGTTTTCCGCGGTCTCGCGCGCGCTCGCCGCGGCGGCGGTCGCGGCACGCGCCGCGCGGATCGCATGGTCGAGCTCGGCGAGCTCGCGCTGCCGCGCCAGTACGCCGTGGAGATCGCTGTCGGGTGCAAAGAAACCGACCGACTGCGCAGTCACGACATGGCCCGCCGGGGTCACGAAGGCTTCGCCGACCGCGAGCGACCCGCGATCGCGCAGCGCGGCCGCGAGGTCGTCGCGGCAACGCATGCCCGCCAGCCAGTCGCCGAGCACCCGGTCGAGCCCGGCTCCTGCGCCCTTGACCTTGGCCAGCAGCGCATCGCTCTCTTCGCTGCCGCCGTGCCCCGCGCCTCCCGGCGCATACGCCGCGATGCGCCCCGGCAGCGCGACGCCGCCGCCCGTCCATCCGGCCGCGGCGTCCAGCGCCGGCAGCTCGAGCGCATTCAGCCGCTCGCGCAGGACGCCCTCGAGCGCGTCCTCCCAGCCTGGCTCGATATCGATCTGCTGCCACAGACGGCGGGCATGATCGAGCCCGTGCGAGGCGAGCCATGCCGAAGCATCCTTGCCACTGCCGATCTTCGCCTGCAGCGCTTGCAGGGCCTGCGCGCGTGCCTCGCGCTCGGCCAGCCCGCTGCTCGTGGTTTGCCATTCGTCGCCGGCCGCGCGATGCGCCTCCTGCAGCGCCTGCACGACCGCATTCAGTGCGGCGAGGCTCTCCTCGCGGCCGGCCAGGTCCGCGCTTTCCTGCGTCAGTTGGTCGGTGACGAGCGCGATCTGGTCGTTGACCGGGGCGGCAAGCTCGCGCGTCTCGGCATCGAGCCGCTCGCGCCGCTGTGCGAGCGCGGCCAGAAGCTTCGCGGCACTCTCGCGCCGCGTGGCGGCCAGCTGGATCGACTGCTCGATCTCGGTTTCATGCTGCTGGATCTCGGCGAGCGCGCGCGACGCCTCGGCGACCGCGGCCTCGAGCGCGGGCAGCGCCGCCGTGGCGGCGCGTTCCTCTTCTCCGGCGGCCTCGCGCCGCGCGAGTGCCGTCTCGACCTCGCGCTCGCCGGCTTGGGCGTCGGATGCGATCGCGCCGAGCTGCGCGGTGAAGGTGGCGATCTGTTCGGTGATCTGCGCGACCTGCTGCGACAGCCGTCCTTCGCTTTCGCGCGCGAACTGCAGCTGCTGCTCGAGCCGGGTGACCTCGGCGTTCGCAGCGTAGAACGCACCCTGCCGCTCGTGCAGAGCGTCGCCAGCCTTGAAATGTTCGGCGCGCAGCGTCTCCAGCCGGTTTTCGGCGGCGCGCAAGTCGGCCTGAAGCGCTTCGAAGCCGGCGGTCAGGTTGGCGATCTCGGTCGAGTGCCTCTCGCGCAGGCGCGCCGCATCCTGGTGCTTGGCGTACCAGAGCATGTGCTGCGAATGCCTGAGGTTCGTTTCGAGCTCGCGATATTCGGTCGCGACCCTGGCCTGCGCATCGAGTCTCGCGATCTGCGCGCCGAGCTCGCCGCGGATGTCCTCGACCCGCGACAGGTTCTCGCGGGTGTCCGCCAGCCGCCCTTCGGTTTCCTTGCGCCGCTCCTTGTACTTCGATACGCCGGCCGCTTCCTCGAGAAAAATGCGCAGCTCTTCCGGCTTGGCCTCGATGACGCGCGAGATCATCCCCTGCTCGATGATCGCGTAGGCCCGCGGCCCCAGCCCGGTGCCGAGGAACAGGTCGTGTATATCGCGGCGGCGGACCGGGATGTTATTGATGTAATAGGTCGAGTCGCCTTCTCGCGTCAGCACGCGCTTGATCGAGAGCTCGCTGTATTGGCCCCACTGGCCGCCGATTCGCCCCTGGCTGTTGTCGAAGAACAGTTCGACCGATGCGCGTCCGACCGGCTTCCGGTCGCCCGCACCGTTGAATATCACGTCCTGCATCGATTCGCCGCGCAAGGCGGAAGCCTTCGACTCGCCGAGCACCCAGCGCACCGCGTCGATCACATTGGACTTGCCGCAACCGTTCGGTCCGACGATGCCGACCAGTTGCCCCGGCGTCGCGATGACGGTTGGATCGACAAAAGACTTGAAGCCGGCCAGCTTGATTTGTGTGAGGCGCAATTCGAGTTCTTCTGGACTTGCGCGGCGCGGCCTTGGGTAAAGGGCGCCGCCGGGTTGAGCGACTTCGGATCAGCTTTTCCGGCCGGCGTCCGGCGGCTGCTGGCCCGATGCCGCGAACAAGGGCGAATTATAGCCGATTCGACACCCGCACCTTGGGCTGCCGCACGCCACTTATGCAGCGTCGAAGACCGGCGTAAGGCGGCCTTCCTCGACAGCGTGACAAGCCGCCATGGCGCTGGCGCCGGGCGCCGGAGCGCGCTTCAAAACCGGCGTTTCGACGCGACAGCGCCCGTTCGCATAGGGACAGCGCGGGTGGAACGCGCAGCCTGGCGGCGGATCCAGCGGGTTGGGTACTTCGCCGGCGACCGCGGTGCGCGGCTTGCCGGTCAGCGAAAGGTCCGGCACGGCCGCGAGCAGCATCCGCGTATACGGATGCTGCGGCGAAGCGAACAGCTCGCGGGTAGGGGCCAACTCGACGATACGGCCCAGATACATGACGCCGACCCGGTCGGCGACGTGATGCACGACGGCCAGGTTGTGCGAAATGAACAGATAGGTCAGGCCGAGCTCACGCTGCAGCCTGCGCATCAGGTTCAGCACCTGTGCCTGGACCGACACATCCAGCGCGGACGTCGGCTCGTCGCAGACGAGAAACGCCGGGTTGGTCGCCAAGGCGCGGGCGATCGAGACGCGCTGCCGCTGTCCGCCCGAGAACTGGTGCGGATACTTGCCGCCATCCGCGCCGGCGAGGCCGACTTGCTCGAGCAGCGCGATCACCCTCGTCTCGATCCCGCGCGGCGTTTGCGCAATACCGTGCGCGCGGATCGGCTCGGCGACGATGTCCGCCACGCGCCAGCGCGGATTGAGGCTGGCGTACGGATCCTGGAAGATCATCTGCATCGTGCGGCGCAGCGCGAGCTCGGCGTCGGCGAAATCGATACGCCGTCCGGCGAACCGGATTTCCCCGCGCGTCGGCCGATACAAACCGACGATCAGCCGCGCGATCGTCGACTTGCCGCAGCCGGATTCGCCGACCAGTCCCAGGGTTTCGCCCTTGGCGATCGTCAGGCTAACCCCGTCGACCGCCTTGAGGATCTGCCGCGGCTTGCCTTCGATCAGCCGGTTGAGCCACGGCGGTGAAACGTCGAAATAGCGGGCGACGTCGATCAGCTCCAGCAGCGGCGTGCTTGTATGATCCCCCCGCGCTTGCGGCTCAGTTGGCAACTGCGGCCGCTGCGCTGTCCCCCAGGGGGTGGAATTCGCGCCTTGGGGCGGTCCGTCGGTGCTCATGCGACGCTCGCCGTGGTCGCGTGCAGCCAGCACGCCGCCAGGCTGGTCGCGGCGCTCAAGAGCTCGGGCCGCTCGACGCGACAGCGATCGAAAGCGTACGCGCAGCGCGGGTGGAACGGGCAGCCGGCGGGTATCGCCGTCAGCCGCGGCATCGCGCCGTCGATCTGGGCCAGTTGGTCGCGCTCGTCGACGATCGAGGGGATCGACCCCATCAGGCCGCGCGTATACGGATGTTGCGGCTGATGGATGACGTCGGCGACCGGCCCGACCTCGACGATGCGGCCGGCGTACATCACTGCCACCCGATCGGCGGTTTCGGCGATCACCCCCATGTCGTGGGTAATCAGCATCACTGCGGTGCCGTGGTCGCGGCACAGCCTTTTCAGCAGCGCGATGATCTGCGCCTGGATCGACACGTCGAGCGCCGTCGTCGGCTCGTCGGCGATGATCAGCTTGGGTTTCGCGGCAAGCGCCAGCGCAATCACCACGCGCTGCCGCATGCCGCCTGAAAACTGGTGCGGATAGTGATCGATGCGCCGCTTCGGTGCGGAGATGCCGACCTCGGCAAGGAGGTCGAGCGCGCGCTGCCTGGCTTGCGCCGCCGACATGTCGAGGTGGGTGGTGATCGTCTCGATCAGCTGACGGCCGACCGTGTACAGCGGGTTGAGCGAAGTCAGCGGGTCCTGGAAGACCGCGCCGATCTCACGGCCGCGGACACGTCGCATCGCCTCGGCCGGCAGGTTGTCGATGCGCCTGCCGTCGAGGAGCACCTGGCCGGCGCCGATGCGGCCGGGCGGGTCGATCAGTCCGATGATCGCCGCGCCGGTCAGCGATTTGCCCGCGCCGGATTCGCCGACGACGCCGAGGACCTCGCCTGGCGCGATCGAAAATGACACGTCGTCCACCGCGACCAGCAGGCCGCGGCGCGTCGGAAACTCGACCCGGAGCCGCTCGACCGAGAGCAGCGCCATCTACTGCAGTCTCGGATTGAGCGCGTCGCGCAGCCAGTCGCCCAAGAGGTTGATCGCGAGCACCATGATCACCAGCGCCGCTCCCGGAAAGATGGTGATCCACCATTCGCCGGAAAACAGGAAATCGTTGCCGATGCGTATCAGCGTGCCCAGCGACGGCTGCGTAGGCGGCACGCCTACGCCGAGGAACGACAAGGTCGCTTCGGTAATGATCGCCGTCGCGATGTTGATGGTGGCGAGCACGAGCACCGGTCCCATGACGTTCGGCAGCAGATGGTGCCGCATGATGCCCAGCGGCCGTATGCCGATGACCCGGGCGGCCTGGATGTATTCCTTGTTCTTTTCGACCAGCGTCGACCCGCGCACCGTGCGTGCATATTGCACCCAGTTCGAAATGCCGATGGCGAAAATGAGCACGAACAGCGC
>DASYJB010000068.1:0-1908 GCA_035996965.1 Casimicrobiaceae bacterium
GCGCTAGTTCCGGTACGCTGCGGTGCGATGCGCCGAGTTCGAACACGATCGCGCCGATGCTTGCGAACGCGCCGAGCGCAGTGACCAGCAAGATCAGAAAACGGCCATCGTCCTGCAGCACCGCGTTACGGCGGATATGGCTGTGATCGCAGCGAAACATCATGACATAGGCGAGCACGAGGTAGACGGTAGCGAAGATATCCCAGCTGATCAGCAGACGGGTGACCAGCCGCAGCGAGCCCGGCAGCAGGAAGAACGCCACGATGCCGATTGCGACCGAAGCGAACAGGCGCGGCCGCGCGTAGACCACGCGAACCGGCCTGGACATCTTCCGGAACCGGGCAAGATGAGGATCTTCGGTTTCCTTGCCCGCCATCGGTGCCTTCAATTCTTGCGCTCGGCGACGAACCGCGCGCCGGCGCGCAGCACGTCACCCCTGGCGCCGAAGATCGAGAGCGCCGAATCGGCGCGCGCCAGCAGATCGCGCACGCGCTGCTTGGCGCCCTCGATCCCGAGCTGGGTGACGAAGGTGGTCTTGCCCAACGCGGCGTCCTGTCCGGTCATTTTGCCGAGCGCCGCCGCATCGCCCTCGACATCGAGCAGATCGTCGGCGATCTGGAAGGCTTCGCCGAGTGCGCGGCCGTAATCGTCGAGCGCCTGATACTCCTTTGGCGAGGACTGGCCGAGGATCGCGCCGGCGATGCAGCCATAGTGCAGCAGCGCACCGGTCTTCATCTGCTGCAGGCGGGCGACGTCGACCGGTTCGCGGTCGCCGAAGCGGCCCTCGCCGGCGAGGTCGAGGATCTGGCCGCCGACCATGCCGCCGACCCCCGACGCCCGCGCCAGCGCGCGGGTGAGCAGCAGGCGTACGCTCGCCTCGCGATGGATCTCGTCGCGGCTGATGATGTCGAAGGCGAGCGTCAGCAACGCGTCGCCGGCGAGGATCGCGGTGGCGTCGTCATAGGCCTTGTGAAGGGTGGGCCGGCCCCGGCGCAGATCGCTGTTGTCCATCGCCGGTAAATCGTCATGGATCAGCGAATAGCAGTGGATGCATTCCAGCGCGGCGCCGGCCAGGAGAGCGGCCTTCCGCGCGACACCGAACACGGCCGAGCTCTCGACCACCAGGAACGGCCGTAGCCGCTTGCCGCCGCCGAGGCTCGAGTAACGCATGGCCTCGATCAGCCGTTTCGGCCGCGCGATCTCGTCAGGCAAAAGCGCATCGGATAACAGCTCCGCGAGCAGGTTTTCGGTATCCTCCGCGGTCTGGTCCAGTCGTTTCGCAAAGTCTGATGGTGCAGTGCCAGTCGTCATCAAAACAGCTCCAGATCGAGTTGCGCCGGGACAATCGGTTATGGCATCGGCTTCGTCAATTCCGCCGCCCGGGTTCAATGCGCCTTAAAAGTGCTGGAAAAACCGGGCGCTATCGTGGAGATGTCATTGGATGCCGGTCCTTTGGTCCGGTCGCGCCCGCTGCCCTGAACCAGAAACATCAAATTTGCGCGTTGCCCGGAATTTATTGCTGATTTTGCTTGCGGTGCTGTTGCTGCCATATCTGCTGGCCCCTTTCTATCGCGTCGGCCATCCGGTATCGACGCTGATGGCCTGGCGCTGGCTGACCGGCGCGCCGGTGTCGCGGCAATGGATCGATTTCGTCGCGATCTCGCCCTTGCTGCCGCGCTCGGTGGTCGCGTCCGAGGACGCGAAATTCTGCAGCCATCACGGTATCGACTGGGACGCCCTGCGCGACGTGATTGACGACGCGGAGGACGGCGAAGTAGCGCGCGGCGGCTCGACAATTACCCAGCAGGTCGCGAAAAACCTGTTCCTGTGGCCGGGTCGCAGCGTGGTCCGCAAGGCACTGGAGTTTCCGCTCGCGCTCTGGATCGATCTGGTGTTGCCGAAGCAGCG
>DASYJB010000069.1:0-6787 GCA_035996965.1 Casimicrobiaceae bacterium
GGCGGCGGGCGAAGTCGGCATCGTCGCCGCCGACGTTGGCCCAGAGATAGAAGGCCGCTTCGGGCGTCGGCGCGGTGAGCACCGCATCGACGCGCGGCGCCAGCGCCGCGAATTTTTGCGCGTACAGTGCGCGGTTAGCTCGCACATGCGCTTCGTCGTTCCATGCCGCGATGCTGGCGGTGGCCACCGCGGGTGACATCGCCGAGCCGTGGTAGGTGCGGTACAGCAGGAAGGCCTTGATCAGCGCCGCGTCGCCGGCGACGTAACCCGAACGCAGCCCTGGACAGTTCGAGCGTTTGGACAAACTGCCGAAGACGACCAGCCGCGGAAAGCCGTCGCGTCCGAGCGCCGCGGCCGACGCCAGCGCGCCGAGCGGAGGATGCGCTTCGTCGCAATAGATCTCCGAATAGCATTCATCGGAAGCGATCACGAAGCCATGGCGATCCGAGAGCTCGAACAGCGTCTGCCACTCGTCGTGCGTTGCGACGCGGCCGGTGGGATTGTCCGGCGAGCACACGTAGACGAGTTGCGTGCGCGCCCAGACCGCGTCGCCGACGTCGCGCCATTGCGGCGCGAAGCCGTTCGCTGCAAGGCTATTGACGTAGTGCGGCGCCGCTCCCGCGAGCAGCGTCGCGCCCTCGTAGATCTGATAGAACGGATTGGGAACGATCACCGTCGCGCCGACGCGGCTCGAATCGACGACCGTCTGGGCAAACGCGAACAGTGCCTCCCGGCTGCCGAGCACCGGCAATACCTGCGCCATCGGATCCAGCGCGGCCAGGCGATGACGCCGCGAGAGCCATGCCGCGATTGCCTCGCGCAGCGCGGGTGCTCCGCCCGTTGTGGGATAATTTGAAAGGCCGACGCTGCCCGCGGCCAGCGCGTCGCGAATCAACTGCGGCGTCGGATGTCTGGGCTCGCCGATCGACAGGCTGATCGGCGACATCGCTGCGGCGGGCGTAACGCCCGCGAACAGTTGGCGCAGGCGCTCGAACGGATAGGGCTGCAACAACGCGAGCTGCGGGTTCAACGGCTTGAGACTCGAAGGCATCGAATCGTGGCGAGCAATGCCGGATTATACGTGACCCCCGGGGTGCCGCCGGCGCCGTGGCGGTGGCGCGTCGCCGCGGCAGTCGCGTTGCTCGCCGCTCTGGCGCTCTTCGCTCTGACGCTCGCGCACTGGGGTTGGATCTGGTTCGGACCGCAGCCGCCAGTCATCGCTGCGCCGGCGCCTGAAACCGATCTCGCGCGCCGCGCCGCGGAAGCGCACTTGTTCGGCGCGGCCGGAGCCGCGTCGGCGAATGCGCCGGCCAGTGCAGAGCTCGGCGACGTTCGCCTGCTCGGCGTCTTCGCGCAAACCGACGGCAAAGGCTACGCGCTGCTGCGCGCCGGCACGCACGCCCCGATGCTGGTGGCGGCGGGTCAGGACATCGCGCCCGGCATGCGCGTCGAAAGCGTGCGCCCCGACGGCGTCAGCGTGTTGCAGAGCGGCGTTCGACGCGAACTTTCGCTGCGTAAAGAGGCCGGCGCCGACCGGCCGCGCATCGCCGCGGCAGCGGCCGGACCGGCCACCTGCGCCATCCCGCCTGGCTTCAAGGGGCCGGTCGTGCGTCTGAACGCAGAGCTCCTCGGCGGCATGATCGATGCGCCCGACGCGTGGAAGATACTGGTCGCGCCGGCATCGGGCGCACTGGTCGTGCGCGATCAAAGCGGCTTTGCCGGCATGCTGGGCTTGAAAAACGGCGACCGCGTCGAGCGCGCGAACGGCATCGCATTGGCCCTGCCCGACGACATCGCGGCAACGATACTGCGACCGCTGACCCGCAGCCAGCCGGTATGGCTCGCCGGAACGCGCGACGGCAAGCCGCAGCAATGGCTTTACCTGAATGCGGGGTCGTGTCCCGGTTGATCGCGGCTCGACCGGCTGGCGAGCGGCAGCCCGGCTACGCCGCGCCGATGTCCGCCGCCAGAGGAAGCCAGTCGAGCAGCTCCGGCAGCGAATCGAGCTCGCCGTCGGCATTCCATGCCGTCGGTGTTTCGTCGGCGCCGACGTAGCCGTACGCGGCGAATAGCGTATGCATGCGTGCGGCCCGCCCGGCGATAATGTCGCGCTCGGCATCGCCGACATAGACGCATTGTTCCGGCAGGGTCGCCAGCGCGGCGGCGCCGGCGAGCAACGGCGCGGGATGCGGCTTGCTCTCTCGCGTCGTATCGCCGGAGATTACCGCACCGGCGCGCGCCGCGAGCGCGAGGCGCTCGATCACCGGCACGGTGAAGCGCGCCGCCTTGTTGGTCACGATGCCCCAGCGCAGCCCCCTCCGTTCGATCTCGGCCAGCACCCGGTCGGCCTCCGGGAAGAGCGTCGTGTGCTCGCATAACGCCTCGGCGTAGTACGCGAGGAACGCATCGCGCAGCGACGCGAAATCGGCGTGCTCCTTGCCGATGCCGAAGCCCGCTCCCAACAATCCGCGCGCACCGTGCGAGGCCTGCGGGCGCAGCGTCGTCAAGGGCAACGGCGGCAACCCGCGATCGGCGCGCACGCGGTTCAGCGCGTTGCCGAGATCGGCTGCGGTATCGGCCAGCGTTCCGTCGAGATCGAACAGTACGGCGCGCACCGGCAGGCGGTGCGGCCGCTTGCGCGCGACGCCTTCGCGCTCCCCGCGCGCCGGCTGCTCAGGCATCGCGGCGAAACGTCGCGATGTAATTGACCGATGCGTCGGGCTCGAGGCGGTAGGTCCGCGCGAGCGGGTTGTAAGTCATGCCGATCAGGTCCGCGAGCTCGAGCCTGGCGCGGCGGGCGAAAGCGACGATTTCGGCCGGCTTCAGGAAGCGCGCGTAGTCGTGCGTGCCGCGCGGCAGCAACTTGAGCACGTATTCGGCGCCGACGATGGCGAACAGGTACGACTTGGGATTGCGGTTGATCGTCGAGCAGACGACGATGCCGCCTGGCCGCACCAGCGTTGCGCAGGCAGCGACCATCGACGCCGGGTCCGGCACATGCTCGAGGAGCTCCATGCACGTCACCAGATCGAAATCCGAAGGGCGCTCATCGGCCAGCGCTTCGGCGGCGATCATGCGGTACGACACTGACGACTTCGATTCGAGCTGATGCAGCCGGGCGACGGCCAGTGCAGCTTCCGACAAATCGATCCCGACCACGCGCGCGCCTGCCTCGGCCATCGCTTCGGCAAGGATTCCTCCGCCGCAGCCGACGTCGAGCACCGACTTGCCGGCGAGGCCGCCGCATTGCGCTGCGATATAGCCGAGGCGCAACGGGTTGATGTCGTGCAAGGGCTTGAACTCGCTGGTCGGGTCCCACCAGCGATGCGCCAGCGCACCGAATTTGGCGAGTTCGGCCGGGTCGGCGTTGTGGACGGTTTCAGCCATGCGAACGATGCGAAATGCCTGGAGGGAGATGCCGACTCAGCCGGCAGAACGTGGATTCTACTTCGCCGGCGACGCTTGCTGCGACTGGAGCCGATCCTGCCAGAAGCGGACGCGCGCGGCGAGCTCGTCGGTATCGACTCGCGTCAGCCGGCGTTCGGCCACGACGCGCCGGCCGGCGACCCAGACGTCGGTGACCTGATCGCGACCGGTGACGTGGACCAGGTGCGAAACCGGATCGTAGCAGGGAGCATGCGCGACCGCGCCCAGGTCGACGGCGACCACATCGGCTTGCTTGTCCGCCTCGAGCGAGCCGATGTCGCGCTCGAGCCCGAGCGCGCGTGCGCCGTTCAATGTCGCCATCTGAAGCGCGTCGGCCGCCGGGATCGCGCCGGCGTCGCCGCTGACCCCCTTGGCGAGCAGCGCCGCGAGCCGGGCTTCACCGAACACGTCGAGGCGATTGTTGCTGGCTGCGCCATCGGTGCCCAGCGCGACGTTGACTCCGCGGCGCATCAGTTCCGCCACCGGTGCGATGCCACTGGCGAGCTTGAGGTTGGATGCCGGGCAATGCACGACGTGACAAGCGTGCGCCACGAGCAATTCGATGTCGGCGGCCTGGAGATGCGTGCCGTGCACCGCGATAAAGCCCGGGCCGGTCACGCCCAGACTATGCAATCGCCGCAACGGATCGATGCCAAATTCGGATTCGCTGCGCGCGCGCTCGTCGCCTGTCTCCAGCAGGTGCGTCTGGATCGGCAGATCGAGTTGCCGCGCATAGACGACGATCTTCCTCCAGCTGGCGTCCCCGACCGTATACGGCGCATGTGGCGCAAGCGAAAAGCTCAACAGCGGCTCGTGTTTCCACTTGTCGCGCGCCGCAAGGCCTGATTGCAGGTAGCCATCGGCATCCACGGCGTACGCCGTAGGAAAGTCGAGCACCGCCAGGCCGAGCATCGCGCGCATACCGCTGGCCTGGTAGGCGCGCGCAGCCGCGTCGGGAAAAAAATACTGGTCGTTGCAGCAGGTGACGCCGCCGGCGAGCATTTCCGCCGCGGCCAGCAGCGTTCCATCGTGCACGAATTCCGGCGAGAGAAAGGCCTTTTCGAGCGGCCAGATGTGATCCTGCAACCACGGGGCCAGTGCCACGTCGTCGGCGCTGCCGCGCAGCAGGCTCATCGCCGCATGCGTGTGCGCGTTGACCAGGCCTGGCATCAGCGCGTGCGTGGTCAGTCTCAAGTGCTCGGTCGCATCGTAGTCGCGGTCGGCCTCGGCGACCGGGACTACGGCGACGATCCGTCCGGCGTCGATGATGATCGAATGCGCGGTCAGCGCGCCGCGCGGCACCACAGGCACCACCCAGCGCGGGTCGAGTCGCAGATCGACGGTTTGCATCGGTGTGTAGGCGAATGGTTGGAAAAGCGCCAAAGAAAAAGCCCCGCACTCGGGCGGGGCTCTTTCCGCGTGCAGCGCCGATTTAGCGCTTGATGGCTTCGCCCTTGACTTCGACTTCGACCCGGCGATTCGGGGCGAGACAGGCAATCAGTTCCTTCAGGTTCTTCTGATTGCAAACCACACCCGGGATCGGTTGCGTTTTGCCCATGCCGAGCGTCTCGATCTTGTCGCGTGCGACACCGCGGCTGACCAGATAGTCGCGCACGGTATTGGCGCGGCGCTCCGACAGGCGCTGGTTGTACGCTTGCGAGCCGATGCGGTCGGTGTGACCGGTGACGAGGACGAGCTCGAGCTTGCTCACATCCTTGAGCTTGTCGATGACCTCGCTGTCGAGCGCCGCCTTGCCTTCAGGCTTCAACACCGCCTTGTCGAAATCGAACAAGGCCTTGCTTGCCAGCGTGATCTTCTGCACCGTCGGTGCGGGTGCGGGCGCAGGCGCGGGCGGCGGCGGCGGGGGTGGGGGCGGGGTTACCGCAGGAGCGGGCGCCGGTGCCGCGACCTTGACCACCAGATCCGGGTCGCATTCCTTGATCGCCATCGCGGGCGTCCAGTACCCGGCGCGCCAGCACAAGCCGGTGCCGCTGCGCCAGATATTGGCGTCCGGGGTGCCGTATTGCTCAAGCCAATAACCGGAGTTTTTCGGATCCGCTTGACCGAAGGCCGCACTGGCCATCGTGGCGGCGAGCGCGCCGGTCACGACGGTTGCGATCAGACGATTTTTCATCATTTTGACCTCTCTGCCTGGAGTTGTTGAGTTTTACCCGTTCATTTCGGAGCGTAACGGCAACTTTTTTTCGCGTTCGTCTGGAAACGCCGATTTCCCGGTCAATATAGCATAGGGAAATTGACCCTGCAAAGCGAAATTGGCCATTTGCGAAGGCAATATCGGCAAGTGTCGCGGTAATACAACGGTCATGCTAAAATTCATTGTTTCGCGCTATGAACGCTCGCACCGCGCCGCGCGGGGCTGCGCGTGCCGATTTCAGGCTCATGCGGCGGTCATTTGCGATCCGCCGATTGTAACCATTTCAACAGATAAAGAGCCGGTCCACGATGGAGCAGTTCGCTAAAGAAACCCTGCCGGTAAGCCTCGAAGCAGAAATGCGGCATTCCTACCTCGATTACGCAATGAGCGTAATCGTCGGACGGGCGCTGCCGGATGTGCGCGACGGCTTGAAACCCGTGCACCGCCGCGTGTTGTTCGCCATGCACGAGTCCAACACCGTCTGGAACCGGCCCTACGTCAAATGCGCGCGCGTCGTCGGCGACGTGCTGGGCAAATATCATCCGCACGGCGACAGCGCTACCTACGAGGCGCTGGTCCGCATGGTGCAGGATTTTTCGCTGCGCTATCCGCTGATCGACGGCCAGGGCAACTTCGGCTCGGTCGATGGCGACGCGCCCGCGGCGTACCGCTACACCGAATGCCGGCTGGAGAAGATCACCGCCGAGATGCTGGCCGACATCGACAAGGAAACCGTCGATTTCGCGCCCAACTACGACGGCAAGGAGCTCGAGCCTAGCGTACTGCCCACGCGTATTCCGAATCTGCTGGTGAATGGCTCGTCCGGTATCGCCGTGGGGATGGCGACCAATATCCCGCCGCACAACCTCACCGAGATTGTCACCGCGTGCCTGACGCTGCTCGACAATCCGGATACGACTGTCGATGAGTTGATCGAGCACGTGCCCGCGCCGGATTTTCCGACTGCCGGCATCATTTTCGGCACCGAGGGCGTTCGAGAAGGCTACCGGACGGGGCGCGGCCGCGTGGTCATACGCGCCCGCACGCACATCGAGGACCTGGAGAAGGGAGGACGTCAGGCGATTATCGTCGACGAGCTTCCCTACCAGGTCAACAAGGCGACGCTGCTGATTCGCATCGGCGAGCTGGTGCGCGAGAAAAAGCTCGATGGCATTGCGGATTTGCGCGACGAGTCGGACAAGTCCG
>DASYJB010000070.1:0-52345 GCA_035996965.1 Casimicrobiaceae bacterium
GCCGAGAGGCTCGGTGGTCAAATCGATATTGGCCCGGCCGGCGATCGCGTAGGCGACGACCAGCGGCGGCGAGGCCAGAAAGTTCGCCTTGATGTTCGGATGGATGCGCGCTTCGAAGTTGCGATTGCCCGAAAGGACCGCCGCGCATACCAGATCATTCTTCGTGACCACTTCCTCGATCGAGGGATCGAGCGGTCCCGAATTGCCGATGCAGGTCGTGCAGCCGTAGCCGGCCAGGTAGAAATTGAGCTTCTCGAGCTCGGGCAGCAGCCCCGACTTGCTCAGGTACTCGGTGACCACCCGCGATCCGGGCGCCAGCGAAGTCTTGATATGGCGCCTGACCGTGAGGCCCTTGGCAGCCGCTTTTTTCGCCAGCAGTCCTGCGGCAAGCAACACGCCGGGATTCGACGTATTGGTGCACGATGTGATCGCGGCGATCAGGATGTCGCCGTTGCCGATGTCGAGCGGCTTCGGCCCCTGTACCCGGACGGGATCCTGCGTCGGACGGTTGTCGACCATCTCGACCACGTTGCGCGGCTGGCCGTTTTCCGGCAGACGGAGTTTGGAGTCGTTCGAGCGCGGCTCGGGGGCTGCCGCGATCTGAACCGGATAGCGGCGGGCGAGCTTGTCCGGCGACTGGGCAAACCCGTTCTCGGCGACCGGCTTGGAGAATAGCGTGTCGAACGAGGCCTTCATCTTAGGCAGCTCGATCCGGTCCTGCGGGCGTTTCGGGCCGGCGAGGCTGGCGGTTACCGTCGCGAGATCGAGCTCGACCGTCTGCGAATAGTCGATCGTGCCGGCGGCCGGCATTCCATACAGACCTTGCGCGCGGCAATAGGTCGCCAGCGCTTCGATCTCGGTCGGCGTCCTTCCGGTATTGGTCAGATACTCGATCGTCTTGTCGTCGACGGCGAAGAAACCCATCGTCGCGCCGTACTCGGGCGACATGTTGGCAAGCGTCGCGCGATCCGGCACCGAAAGTGACGCCGCGCCCTCGCCGAAATATTCGACGAACTTGCCGACGACCTTGGACTTGCGCAACAGCTCGGTCACGGTGAGGACCAGATCGGTCGCGGTCACGCCCTCGCGGAGCCGGCCCTTGAGGTGCATGCCGACGACGTCCGGCGTCAGCATGTACAGCGGCTGACCCAGCATGCCGGCTTCCGCCTCGATGCCGCCGACGCCCCAGGCGACGACGCCGATGCCGTTGATCATCGTCGTATGCGAGTCGGTGCCGACCAGCGTATCGGGATAGTAGACGCCGTCCTTCTGGTGGACCCCGCGCGCCAGATATTCGAGGTTGACCTGATGCACGATCCCCACGCCTGGTGGCACGACCTTGAACGTATCGAAAGCCTGCATCCCCCATTTCATGAATTTGTAGCGCTCGGCGTTGCGCTGAAATTCGACTTTCATGTTGAGGTCGAGCGCGTTCTTCGTGCCGTAATAGTCGACCTGCACCGAGTGATCGACGACCAGGTCGACCGGCACCAGCGGCTCGATGACCTTGGGATCCTTGCCAACCCGCTGCGCGACGCCGCGCATCGCGGCGAGATCGCACAACAGCGGCACGCCGGTGAAGTCCTGCAGCACGACTCGCGCGACGATGAACGGGATCTCCTCGGTGCGCGGTGCATTCGGCGCCCAGTTGGCGAGCTGCCGCACATGCTCTTCGGTCACCTTCTTGCCGTCGCAGTTGCGCAGCACGCTTTCAAGCACGATGCGAATCGACACCGGCAGCCGCGAGACGCGACCGACGCCGGCGGCCTCGAGCGCAGGGAGCGAATAGTAGCGTCCCGAGACGCCCGACTCGGTGGTAAGCGTTTGCAGCGTGCCGTGCAGATTGTGCGTCATGGAAAAGCCTTTCTTCGAAAGTCGCGGCTCACGTGTCGCGGCGCAAGACAGGCGATGCGAAAATCTCGGGGCATGCGCCTATTTCCTGATCATGCTCTTGATGTTGATCGTCTGCCCCGATTCGAGCGTGATGTCGCCCGGCTGCTGTCCGGCCTTGCACTCCCCGACCCATTTGCCATCGATCGACGATTTCGCTTCGGACATGTTCATCAGCGGAGGATCGTAGGTTGCACTGCCCTCGGTGTGGTAGGAAGTATTGCCGGAGAACGTCATCACCGAGTGCGTCGTCATCGTCGTCACGCCCAGCTTGCAGACCGCGTCGATGGTCAGCAGATTGCCCTCGACGCGGCGATCGCTCTTTGAGCACAGCTCCTTGGCCATACCCAGTCCGAACTCGCGCATTTCTGCCTGCACCGATTCGTCGAGACACATCGTCGTCATGCGCTTGGGTTCAGGCTGCTGGCTTGTGCTGCGCGACAGCTCCCACAGCCCCGATTTGAGGACCGGCAGGTCGGCAGCGAACGCGCTCGCACCGGCAAGACCGAAGCAGGCGATCGCCAGCGAGATTGCGATACGGACACCGCGGACGGCGATCGGCACTACAGGAATGTCGGTTCGCATGGCTTGGCTCCAGTCGGGCATGACAGGTGTCAGATGACGAACAGGTCGACGAATTCGTGCACCGGCGTCGCGTCGAGACGGCCGGCGTCGAGCGCAACATCGGCGATCGCACGCTGCTGCTTCGCCGGGAAGCGCCGGGCAAGATTGGTCCGGAACTTTTCGACCAAAAGCGGGATGCCCTCGGCGCGGCGGCGGCGATGTCCGACCGGATATTCGACGACGACCTCGTCGAGCTTGGTGCCGTCGTCGAACTCGACGGTGATTGCATTGGCGATCGATCGCTTGGCAGGATCGAGGTAGTCGCGGGAGAACTGCTTGTCCTCGACGCAGGTCATCTTGTCGCGCAGCGCGTCGATGCGGGGATCGGCGGCGATCTCGTCCTCGTAGTCGGCGGCGGTCAGCCGGCCGTACAGCAGCGGCACGGCAACCATGTACTGGATGCAGTGGTCGCGATCGGCCGGATTCGAAAGCGGTCCCTTCTTGTCGATGATGCGCATCGCCGATTCGTGCGTGCGGATGGTGATGCGGCGGACCTGGCCGATACGATCGCGAAGGCGCGGGTGCAGTGCCATCGCGCATTCGACCGCCGTCTGCGCGTGGAACTCGGCGGGGAAGCTGATCTTGAACAGGATGTTTTCCATCACGTAGCTGCCGTAGGGTCGCTGCAGCACGAATGGCTTGCCCTGGAACAGCACGTCGTAGAAGCCCCAGGTCTTGGCGCTCAACACCGACGGATAGCCCATCTCGCCCTTGGCGGCCATCAGCGCCAGCCGCACCGCACGCGACGTCGCGTCACCGGCCGCCCAGCTCTTGCGCGATCCGGTGTTCGGCGCGTGCCGGTAGGTGCGCAAGGCCTGGCCGTCGATCCAGGCGAGCGACACCGCGTCGACGATCTGGTCATGCGAAAGCCCGAGCATCTGTCCGACCACTGCGGCAGTTGCGACCTTGACCAGCACGACGTGATCGAGCCCGACGCGGTTGAAGCTGTTCGCCAGCGCGATCACGCCCTGGATCTCGTGCGCCTTGATCATCGCCGTCAGCACCGCCTTCATCGTCAGCGGCGGCTTGCCCGCGGCGACCGCGGTGCGCGACAGCCAGTCGGCGCTGGCGAGAATTCCGCCGAGATTGTCGGACGGATGGCCCCACTCGGCCGCGAGCCAGGTGTCGTTGAAGTCCAGCCAACGGATCATCGCGCCAATATTGAACGCCGCCTGGACCGGATCGAGCTGAAACTGCGTGCCCGGAACGCGCGCCCCATGCGGTACGATGGTGCCCGGAACGATCGGGCCGAGCAGCTTGGTGCAGGCCGGATAGGACAGCGCCTCGAGCCCGCACCCCAGCGTGTCGACAAGGCAGTAGCGCGCGGTTTCGTACGCTTCGCCGCTTTCGATCTTGTAGCGCGCCGCATAGTCGGCGATGTCGACCAGGACCTGGTCGGGTTTCGGACGGACGCTGGCGATCGGCGCGGACATCGTCGTGGCTGTGGTAAGCGCGGGCGTGAGGTGGGCCGTCAGCTAGCAGCGGTGCGCCCGACCGGAGCGAATCGACGTCATTATCATGGCGCCTTCACCGATGACACGGCGATGTCGTAGCCGGCGACATGCCACTGGCCGATCGCGTCTTTCGCCACTGCAAGCGTCTCTTCGACCAGCGGCGTCTTTTCGAACTTGGTCAGATAGGTGACGATGACGTAGTCGCCGGTCGGCGCGCCGCGCAGCGTCTTCGAATAGCTCTCCGACTTGCGCTCGCGCATGATCGTCCTGCCGATCTTGGGCTGCCGCACGGCGAGGTCGGCGCTCCATTCCTTTTGCGTGATCGTCTCCTGCAGCACCACGGCCGCCGCGATCCAACTTTCGTCGAACTTGCCGCGATCGATCAGATCAAGCCAGTGATCGCTTTCCACGCCTGCCGCGGCGATCATGGTGGCGATCGCGGCGCTGGCCGCGGCATCGTTCGGCCCGGCCGCTGCAGCTGCGGCGGGCGCCGGAGGCGTCGGCGCCGCGGACGGCTGGGCTTTCGGCGCCGCGGGTGCCGGCGCGCCCTGCGCGGCGGCAGGCGCGACCTGCACCCAGATCAGCGCTATGGCCGACAGTGTGAAGAAAACGCGAAGCTGCGTCACTTGCGTGCCGCCAGCGGAACAAAGACCTGGTCTTCGGGGCCGACGTAGTTCGCCGACGGCCGGATGATCTTGCCGTCGCTGCGCTGCTCGATCACATGCGCCGCCCAGCCCGCGGTGCGCGAGATGACGAAAAGCGGAGTGAACATCGCGGTCGGGACGCCGAGCATGTGATAACTGACCGCCGAATACCAGTCGAGGTTCGCAAACATTTTCTTCGCGTCCCACATCACCTGTTCGAGCCGCTCGGCGATGGCGAACCTCTTCATGTCGCCGGCGTCGGAGGATAGCCGCTGCGCCACCGCCTTGATCACGCGGTTGCGCGGATCGCCGACCGTGTACACCGGATGTCCGAAGCCGATGACGACCTCCTTGTTGGCGACTCGCTGCCGGATGTCGGCCTCGGCCTCGTCGGGGGTCGAGTAGCGCTGCTGGACCTCGAACGAGAATTCGTTGGCGCCGCCATGCTTCGGGCCGCGCAGCGCGCCGATGGCGCCGGTCAACGCTGAATAAATGTCCGACCCGGTGCCGGCGATGACCCGCGCGGCGAACGTCGACGCATTGAATTCGTGCTCGGCGTATAGGATCAGCGAAGTATGCATCGCGCGCACCCACGGCGCCGACGGTGCCTTGCCGTGCAGCAGGTGCAGGAAATGAGCGCCGATCGAGTCGTCGTCGGTCTCGACATCGATCCGCTTGTGATGATGCGTCCAGTGATACCAGTAGAGCAGCATCGAGCCGAGCGACGCCAGCAGCCGATCGGCGGCGTCGCGCGCGCCGTCGGCGTCGTGCCGCTCGCGCTCCGGCAGGATCGCGCCCAGCGCCGAGACCGCGGTGCGCATCACGTCCATCGGGTGCGCGCCCGCGGGCAGGCGCTCGAGAATCTCCCGGATCGGGTCCGGAATGTCGCGCAAGCCTCTGAGCTTGACCTTGTACGCGGCGAGCTCGGCTGCCGTCGGCAGCTTTTCGTGAACCAGCAGGTAGGCGATTTCCTCGAACTCGCAGGCTTCGGCGATATCGAGGATGTCGTAGCCCCGGTAATGGAGATCGTTGCCGGTGCGGCCGACGGTGGACAGCGCGGTGTTGCCGGCGACGACGCCGGAGAGCGCGACCGACTTTTTCGGCCTCGGTGCCGTGGCGGCGGGTGCAGCGGACTCGCTCATCGGTGCTCCGCGATATTCGGGCGAGGACGGCGGGCCATCATTGCGTCTGGCGCGCGAACAACTGGTCGAGTTTCTGCTCGAAGGCGTGATAGCCGAGGAATTCGTAGAGCTCCTGGCGTGTCTGCATCGAGTCGACGACACTCCGCTGCGTTCCGTCGCGGCGCACCGCGCGATAGACGCCGAGCGCAGCCTGGTTCATCGCGCGAAACGCCGACAGCGGGTAGAGCGCGATCGCGACGCCGGCGCCGCGAAGCTCGTCGACAGTAAACAGCGGTGTCGCGCCGAACTCGGTGATGTTGGCCAGTATCGGTACGGCGACCGCGTCGGCGAAGCGCTGGTACATCGCGAGCTCGGTAATCGCCTCGGGAAAGACCATGTCGGCCCCGGCGGCCACGTAGGCGCCGGTGCGGTCGAGCGCAGCGGACAAGCCCTCGACGGCCAGCGCGTCGGTGCGCGCCATGACGACGAAACCGGGGTCACTGCGCGCGTCGACGGCGGCCTTGATCCTGTCGACCATCTCGCCCGGAGCGACCAGCTCCTTGTTCGGCCGGTGGCCGCAACGCTTGGCGCCCACCTGGTCTTCGATGTGCATCGCCGCGGCGCCGGCCCTGATCAGCGAGCGCACAGTGCGCGCAACGTTGAATGCCGAGGCGCCGAATCCGGTGTCAGCGTCGACCAGCAGCGGCAACGACGTCGCGTCGGTGATGCGCCGGACATCGGTCAGCACATCGTCGAGCGTCGAGATCCCCAGGTCGGGTAGCCCGAGCGAGCCTGCTGCGACGCCGCCGCCGGAAAGATAAAGCGCCTGATAGCCGGTCTTTTCGGCGAGGATCGCATGGTAGGCGCAGATCGCGCCGGGAACCTGCAGCGGCGTTTCGCGCGAGAGCGCCGCGCGGAATCCCGCGCCTGGCGAAAGTGCGGCGTTCATCCGAGCAGCGGGGCGACGCCGGCGCGCTCTTCCTCGAGTTCTTTGAGCGTGGCGTCCATTTTTTCACGCGAGAAAGCGTCGATCTCGAGTCCGGTGACGCGCTGATACTCGCCGTCGGAGGTGGTTACCGGCACGCCGTAGATGATGTCCTTCGGGATGCCGTAGCTGGCATCCGAGGGCAGACCCATCGTCACCCACCTGCCGTTGCTGCCGGCGATCCAGTCGCGCATGTGGTCGATCGCGGCGTTGGCAGCCGAGGCGGCCGACGACAGTCCACGGGCTTCGATGACCGCGGCGCCTCGTTTGCCGACGGTCGGCAGGAACACCGTGCGGTTCCAGTTTTCGTCGTTGATCAGCGCCTTCAGCGATTGCCCTTCGGCTGTCGCGAATCGATAATCCGGATACATCGTCGGCGAATGATTGCCCCAGACGATCAGCTTGTCGATCGATCCGACCGGCTTGCCCGACTTGGCCGCAAGCTGCCACAGCGCGCGATTGTGATCGAGCCGCAACATCGCGGTGAAGTTTTTCTGCGGCAGCCCGGGAGCGGACTTCATCGCGATATAGGCGTTGGTATTGGCCGGATTGCCGACGACCAGCACCTTGACGCCGCGGCTGGCGACCGCATCCATCGCCTTGCCCTGCTCGATGAAAATCCTCGCGTTCTCCAGAAGCAGATCCTTGCGCTCCATGCCCGGGCCGCGAGGCCGTGCGCCGACCAGCAGCGCCATCTCTGCGTCCTTGAAAGCCGCCTTGGGGTCGCCGCCGCCGGACATGCCGGCGAGCAGCGGAAAGGCGCAATCCTCGAGCTCCATCATCACGCCCTTGAGCGCGGCCTGCGCCTTGTCGATCGGCAGCTCGAGCAATTGCAGAAGCACCGGCTGGTCGCGTCCGAGCATGTCGCCGTTGGCGATCCGGAACAGCAGGCTATAGCCGATCTGGCCGGCGGCGCCGGTCACCGCGATGCGGACGGGCTTTTTCATCGAGAGCTCCAGGACGACGGGTTGGTTCGGGAGGCTTGAGGCACCCCGGCACGCCACGGCGGAAAAGCCGCCGTCGGCATGGCGCGTCCCTGCAGGAAAATTCTACGGGCTTTGGCCGCCGGGTGTCAATTGACTCTTATGTAAGATATAAGATATAAAAGATGGCGTAGCCGCCTCGTTGCCGGGCGGCAGTCTGCGTTCCCCGTATCGTCGATGCCCGCTGCCGCCGCCCAACATACTCCCGCCTTCCGGCCGCTGTATCTGCAGCTCAAGGATCTGCTGCTGCGGGACATGGAAACGCGCCAATGGCGGCCCGGCGAGGCGCTGCCCAGCGAGATCGAGCTGGCCGCGCGTTTCGGCGTTTCGCAAGGCACGGTGCGCAAGGCGATCGACGCGCTGGCCGCTGACAATCTGGTGGTTCGGCGTCAGGGCAAAGGGACGTTCGTCGCCACGCATACCGAGGAAAAGACGTCGATGTTCCGGTTTCTGCGCATCCGGCGCAGCGACGGCCGCGATGAATACCCGGCAAGCCGGCTGCTCGATGTGCGCCGCGGCAAGGCGTCGGCCGAGGTGGCGCGATTGCTCGAGCTCAAGGCCTCGGAAGCCGTCTTCGTCGTGCGCCGGGTTCTCGAGTACGGCGGCGAGCCGGCCGTGCTCGACGACATCACGCTGCCCGCGACGCTGTTCAAGGGACTGACGCGGGCGCGGCTCGAAGCCTATCGCGGCTCGATGTACGGATTCTTCGAAACACAGTTCGGCGTGCGCATGTTGCGGGCCCAAGAAAGAGTGAAGGCGATCGCCGCCGACAGCGCCGCCGCGGCTATCCTGAAGGTTCGCACCGGTGAGCCGCTGCTCGCCGTCGAGCGGCTGACTCGTACTTATGGCGAGCGGCCGGTCGAGTGGCGGCGCGGCTTGTGCAGCACGCGGCGGCACTACTATCTGAACGACCTCGGCTGAGGGCGCAGGACCGGCGCCGGCGCTGGCGAGCGCCTGGTGAAACACGGTATAATTTGTGCTGTGCACTTTTCGTGCACGGCCCTCAAGACCGCGCCGGAAGGAAGGGCCAATCACGAAAGACCAACGTCATGCCGTTTCCGACGGATTCGCGCCAAGCGGCCGCAGCCTGCGCGGCGTGTCGTGCGTTCCCGGGAACGTACGATGGCGGGACTCCTGATGCCGACGGCAGCCGCCGGGGCACCGATGTCCGATAGCGAGCTTCCAGGGGAACTGCCTCGGGCCGCGCGTCCGGTATACCTCAACCTGATCGCGATCCGGCAGCCGATCTCCGCGATCGTTTCGATCCTGCATCGCCTGAGCGGTGCGCTGCTGTTTCTGGCCGGGATTCCGTTGCTTCTGTGGGCGGTCCAGCAAAGCCTGGCGTCGCCCGATGCCTATGCTGCGCTGCGGGCCAGCCTGTCTCATCCGATCGCCAAGCTGCTGCTGCTCGGGCTGGTCTGGGCCTACCTGCATCATTTCTGCGCCGGCATCCGCTATCTGCTGCTCGACTTGCATATCGGCACCGAGCTCACGCCGTCACGGCAATCGAGTTACGCCGTGCTGATCGTCAGTCTCGCGCTGACCGCCATCATCGGAGCCCGCCTTTGGTAACGCGCGTCATCGTCGGCGCGCACTACGGCTGGAGGGACTGGCTGGCGCAGCGCGCGACCGCCGTAGTCATGGCGCTGTACACGCTGCTGCTGCTCGGCATCGTGCTGTACCAGGGCGGTATCGATTACGCAGCGTGGACCGCGCTGTTTGCGCATCCGGCGTTTCGCATCGCCACGCTGTTGTTCGGCCTGGCGCTGCTCTGGCATGCCTGGATCGGCATGCGCGACATCTGGATGGATTACGTCAAGCCAGCGGGTCTTCGGTTGACGCTGGAAGTGCTGACGGTGATCGTTCTGGTCGCGTACGCGGCATGGCTGGTCGAGGTCCTGTGGGGGCCGGGACGATGAGCCTCGCCGTGCGCAAGTTCGACGCCATCGTCGTCGGCGCGGGCGGCGCCGGCATGCGCGCCTCGCTCCAGCTCGCCGAGTCCGGCATGTCGGTCGCGGTGCTGTCGAAGGTTTTTCCGACGCGCTCGCATACCGTCGCCGCGCAGGGCGGCATCGGCGCCAGTCTCGGCAACATGGGCGAGGACAGCTGGCTTTGGCACATGTACGACACCGTCAAGGGTTCCGACTGGCTCGGCGACCAGGACGCGATCGAATACATGTGCAAGATGGCTGCGCAAGTCGTCTACGAGCTCGAGCACTTCGGCATGCCGTTCGACCGCAACGCCGACGGCTCGCTCTATCAGCGGCCGTTCGGCGGGCACTCGGCGAACTTCGGCGAGAAAGCGGTGCAGCGGGCCGTGGCCTCCGCCGACCGGACAGGACACGCGATGCTGCACACGCTGTATCAGCGCAACGTGCGCGCGCGAACGCAGTTTTTCGTCGAGTGGATGGCGCTGGACCTGATCCGCGACGCTCACGGCGAAGTGCTCGGCGTCAGCGCGCTGGAGATGGAAACCGGCGAAGTCATGCTGCTGCAGGCGAAGGCGACGTTGTTCGCCACCGGCGGCGGCGGTCGGATTTTTGCGGCCAGCACCAATGCGTTCATCAATACCGGCGACGGGCTAGGCATGGCCGCGCGTGCGGGCATCCCGCTAGAGGACATGGAGTTCTGGCAGTTCCATCCGACCGGCGTGGCAGGAGCGGGCGTACTGATCACCGAGGCGGTGCGCGGCGAAGGCGGCATTCTGTTGAATGCCAACGGCGAGCGCTTCATGGAGCGTTATGCCCCGAATCTGAAAGACCTTGCGTCGCGCGACATCGTGTCTCGCTCGATGGATCAGGAGATCAAGGAAGGGCGCGGCTGCGGGCCGCACAAGGATTACGTATTGCTGAAGCTCGATCATCTCGGACCCGAGGTGATCATGAAACGCCTGCCGTCGATCCGCGAGATCGCGATCAAGTTCGCCAACGTCGATCCGATCCGGGAGCCGATCCCGGTGGTGCCGACGATCCATTACATGATGGGCGGAATTCCGACCAACGTGCACGGCCAGGTCGTCGCTCCTAACGGCGGCGACCCGAACGCGGTCGTGCCGGGATTCTTCGCGATCGGCGAATGCGCCTGCGTATCGGTTCACGGCGCCAACCGCCTGGGCACCAACTCGCTGCTGGATCTGCTCGTGTTCGGCCGCGCCGCCGGCGATTTCATCGTCGGCCAGAACCTGCAGCGACAAGCGCACAAGCCGCTGCCGCCGCACGTCGCCGATGCCGCGCTCGCCCGCCTGGCGCGGCTCGACAGCGCGACGACAGGGGAGCAGGTCGCCGACGTTGCGAATACGCTGCGCCGCACGGTGCAGACGCATTGCGGCGTCTTTCGCAATCAGGCGTTGCTCACCGAGGGTGTGGCCAAGATCCTGGAGCTGGAGCGCCGCGTGCAACGGGTCGCGATCCAGGACAAGAGCCGGACGTTCAATACCGCGAGAGTCGAGGCGCTCGAGCTCGACAACCTGATCGAGGTCGCCAAGGCGACGATCGTATCCGCGGAGGCGCGCCGCGAAAGCCGCGGCGCGCAGGCGCGCAGCGATTATCCGAACCGTGACGACGCGAACTGGCTGAAACACACGCTGTGGTTCCGCGACGGGAACCGCCTCGACTACAAGCCGGTCAACATGAAGCCGGTCTCGGTCGACGCCTTCCCGCCCAAGACCCGCACCTATTGACCCCCGGCGACCAACCGATGAAGTTCCGCATCTACCGCTACGATCCGGCCAAGGACAGCGCGCCTTATATGAAGGATTACGACGTCGCGCTCGATCCGCACGACCGGATGCTGCTCGATGCGATGATCCGGCTGAAGGCGGTCGACGACACGCTCTCGTTCCGGCGCTCGTGTCGCGAGGGCGTGTGCGGGTCCGACGCGATGAACATCAACGGCAAGAACGGGCTCGCCTGCATCACCAACCTGCGCGAGCTCTCCGAGCCGATCGTGCTGCGGCCGCTGCCTGGCCTGCCTGTGATCCGCGACCTGATCGTCGATATGAGCCAATTCTTCAAGCAATATCATTCGATCAAGCCGTACGTCGTCGACGACACGCCGCCGCCGGAAAAGGAGCGACTGCAGTCGCCCCAGGCGCGCGAAGAGCTCGATGGATTGTACGAATGCATCCTTTGCGCCTGCTGCTCGACCGCGTGCCCGTCGTTCTGGTGGAATCCCGACAAGTTCGTCGGCCCGGCCGGACTGCTCGCAGCGTACCGTTTCATCGCCGATTCGCGCGACCAGGCGACCAGCGAGCGGCTCGATAACCTGGACGATCCGTACCGGCTGTTCCGCTGCCACACGATCATGAACTGCGTCGACGTTTGCCCAAAGGGTCTGAACCCGTCGGCGGCGATCGGCAGGATTCGCACTCTGCTGGTCAAACGAGCCGTCTGAAGTCAGGCGTGGATACCCGGCCCGCGGTTGCGACATCTTGCGAGCCTCCGCCGGACGCCGGCGTCGATGTGCGCTGGCTTGCGCGCCTGCGCTGGCGCTGTCGGCGGGGCATGCTGGAGAACGATCTGATCCTCGAGCGATTTCTCGATGCCCGCGCCGCCGCGCTGACCGCGGCCGACGTCGCCGCGCTCGACCTGCTGCTGGACTATAGCGACAACGACCTGTGGGACATTCTGTCGGGCCGCATGGAGCCCGGCGACGTCTCGCTGCTGCCGCTGATCGGATGCCTGAGATCCATTTGAGGACACGACGGGAAATTCCGCCGGTCCACCCGTGACCGCCGCCTGGAGCCATATGCCATGACCGACCGCAACGCGACACTGAACTTCGGCGACAGCACCGCGCCGATAAGCTTTCCGGTGCTGCCCGGGACGATCGGCCCGGAGGTGATCGACATCCGCGCGCTATACGGCAAGACCGGCAAGTTCACCTACGACCCGGGCTTTCTCTCGACCGCCGCATGCGCGTCGACGATCACCTACATCGATGGCGACAAGGGCGAGCTTCTCTACCGCGGTTATCCGATCGAGCAGCTCGCCGTGCAGTGCGATTTCCTCGAAGTCTGCTATCTGCTGCTGAAGGGCGAATTGCCGAACGCGAAGCAGAAGGAAGAGTTCGTGCAGATGGTGACGATGCACACGATGGTGCACGAGCAGATGAGCCAGTTCTTCCGCGGGTTCCGGCGCGACTCGCATCCGATGGCGATGCTGGTGGGCGTCACCGGGTCGCTGTCGGCGTTCTATCACGATTCGCTCGACATTACCGACGCGCACCACCGCGAGGTCTCGGCGATCCGCTTGATCGCCAAACTGCCGACGCTGGTGGCGATGTGCTACAAGTACACGATGGGTCAGCCGTTCGTGTATCCGCGCAACGAGCTCTCCTACGGCGCGAACTTCATGCGCATGATGTTCTCGGTGCCGTGCGAGGAGTACAAGGTCAACGACGTCCTGGTGCGCGCGCTGGACCGCATCTTCACCTTGCACGCCGACCACGAGCAGAATGCATCGACGTCGACGGTGCGCCTTGCCGGCTCGTCGGGCGCCAATCCGTTCGCCTGCATCGCCGCGGGCATCGCCTGCCTGTGGGGGCCGGCCCACGGCGGCGCCAACGAGGCCGCGCTCAACATGCTGGAGGAGATCGGCGACGTGTCGAAGATCGGCGATTTCATCAAGCGCGCCAAGGACAAGAATTCCGGCGTCAAGCTGATGGGATTCGGTCACCGGGTCTACAAGAACTACGACCCGCGCGCCAAGCTGATGCGGGAAACCTGCTACGAGGTCCTCGAGGAGCTGGGACTGCACGACGATCGCCTGTTCAAGCTGGCGATGGCGCTGGAGAAGATCGCACTCGAGGACGACTATTTCGTCTCGCGCAAGCTCTACCCGAACGTCGACTTCTATTCGGGCATCGTCCAGCGCGCGATCGGGATCCCGGTGAGCCTGTTTACGGCGATCTTCGCGCTGGCGCGCACCGTAGGCTGGATCGCGCAATGGAACGAGATGATTTCCGATCCCGACCAGAAGATCGGCCGTCCGAGGCAGCTCTACACCGGCGCGACGCGGCGCGAGGTTTCGCCGATCGCCCAGCGCTAGAGCCGGCGCTTGCGCCGCGGCAGTCCCGCCCCGATATAGGTGAAGCCATGAGCATGATGAGGGAGTTCGAAGAGTCCAGCACGCTGTTCGGCGGAAATGCGCCGTTCATCGAAGACCAGTACGAGAGATATCTGGGCGATCCGGGTGCCGTCAGTCCCGACTGGCGGGCGTACTTCGATACGCTGCGCGGCGGCGTGCAGGACGTGCCGCAGGCGCCGGTTGTCGAGTCGTTCATCCAGCTGGCGAAAAACCGCCGGCTCGCTGCGCCGATGGTCGACGCGGCGGCGATGCACAAGCAGGTCCTGGTGCTGCGGCTGATCAGCAAGTACCGCACGGTCGGATTCTTCCAGGCCGACCTCGACCCGCTGCAGCGCGCCGAGCGGCCGTACATTGCCGATCTCGACGTCAAGACCTACGGCTTCACCGACGCCGATTTCGACAGCGAGTTCGACATCGGGTCGTACAAGGGGGCGCCGCAGGGCGCGAGCCGGATGCGCTTGCGCGACCTGATCAGTGCGCTGCAGGAAACCTATTGCCGTACGTTCGGCGCCGAGTACATGTACATTGCCGATACGACGCAAAAGCGGTTCATCCAGCAACGGCTTGAGCCGCTGCGCTCGCGGCCAAGCTACGCGCCGGAGTTTCGTCGGCATATCCTCGAGCGGCTGACCGCCGCGGAGACGCTCGAGCGCTATCTGGGCACCAAGTATGTCGGGCAGAAGCGTTTTTCCGCCGAGGGCGGCGACACGATGATCCCAATGCTCGACCACCTGATTCAGAAGGCGGGCGCCGGCGGCGTGCAGGAAATGGTCATCGGAATGGCGCATCGCGGCCGGCTGAACGTGCTGGTCAATACGCTGGGCAAGATGCCCAAGGATCTGTTCGCGGAGTTCGAGGGCCGGCACGAGGTCGACCTTCCGGCCGGCGACGTCAAATATCACCAGGGCTTCTCGTCCGACGTGGTCACGCCCGGCGGTCCGATGCATCTGACGCTGGCCTTCAATCCGTCGCATCTCGAGATCGTCGACCCGGTCGTCGAAGGTTCGGTCCGCGCGCGGCAGGATCGCCGCAAGGACCCGACATTCGACCAGGTGCTTGCGCTCCTGATCCACGGCGACGCAGCGATCGCCGGCCAGGGGGTCGTGCAGGAGACGCTCAACCTGTCGCAGACGCGCGGCTACCGCACCGGCGGGACGATTCATCTGGTCGTCAATAACCAGATCGGCTTCACCACATCCGATCCGCGCGATACGCGCGGCACGCTCTATTGCACCGACGTCGCCAAGATGGTCGAGGCGCCGATATTCCATGTCAACGGGGACGACCCCGAGGCCTGCCTGCTGGCGATCGAGGTCGCGATCGAGTTCCGGCAGAAATTCGACAAGGACGTCTTCATCGATCTCGTCTGCTTCCGCAAGCAGGGGCACAACGAGGCCGACGAGCCGATGATCACGCAGCCGCTGATGTACAAGCGCATCCGCGAGCATCCCGGTACGCGGGCTCGCTACGCAGAAAGGCTCGCCAAGGAAGGGGTGATCACCGCCGACGATGCCGACGCGATGATCGCGACCTATCGCCAGGCGATGGACAAGGGGTACCACACCAATACGACCATCCTCTCAAACTACAAGCCGCCGTTCGCGGTCGATTGGGCGCGGTTCGTCGGACGGCACTGGGCCGACGAAGCCGATACCACGGTGCCGTTGAAGCGCCTGACCGAGCTGGCGAAGCGCGTCACCGACGTCCCGGCGAACTTCAAGTTGCACCCGCGGGTGGAAAAAGTGATCGCCGATCGCCGGGCGATGGGCGAGGGCACGCTGCCGCTCGACTGGGGCATGGCCGAAACGCTCGCTTACGCGACGCTGGTCGACCAGGGCTACGGCGTGCGGCTGTCGGGACAGGACACCGGCCGCGGCACGTTCTCGCATCGCCACGCGGTGCTGCATGATCAGAATCGCGAAAAATGGGACGCCGGGACCTGGGTGCCCCTGCAACACGTCAAGGAAGGGCAGCCCGATTTCGAAGTGATCGACTCGGTGCTATCCGAGGCGGCGGTGCTGGGATTCGAGTACGGCTACGCGACCTCCGAGCCCAACAAGCTCGTCGTATGGGAAGCGCAGTTCGGCGACTTCGCCAACGGCGCGCAGGTCGTCATCGACCAGTTCATTGCGGCCGGCGAAGTCAAATGGGGTCGCGTCTGCGGGCTCTCCTTGCTGCTGCCGCATGGCTACGAGGGCCAGGGCCCCGAGCATTCTTCGGCGCGGCCCGAGCGCTATCTTCAATTGTGCGCGGAGCACAATATGCAAGTGTGCGTTCCGACGACGCCGGCGCAAATCTTCCACCTGCTGCGCCGGCAGATGGTGCGCAACTTCCGCAAGCCGCTGATCGTGATGAGCCCGAAGAGCCTGCTGCGGCACAAGGAGGCGGTGTCGACGATGGAGGAGCTCGCCAACGGAAAATTCCAGACGGTCATCGGCGACGTCGACAAGCCGGTCGCGAACAACGTGCGCCGCGTGATCGTCTGTAGCGGCAAGGTCTACTACGATCTCCTGGCGCACCGGCGAGAGCAGAAGATCGCCGACATCGCGGTCATCCGGCTCGAGCAGCAGTATCCGTTTCCGCACGCGGATTTCACCGCCGCCGTCGCCGAATACCCGAACGCCACCGAAGTCGTCTGGTGCCAGGAGGAGCCGCAGAACCAGAGTGCCTGGTACCGTTTGCGCGCGTACCTGCGGGCCGACATCGCCGAGAATCAGGTGCTCGCGTATGCGGGCCGCCCGATCTCCGCCTCGCCGGCCGTCGGCTATATGGCCAAGCATCTGCAGCAGCAGAAGCAGGTCGTCGAAGATGCATTCGCCGCCGAGCTCGGCTCGGGCGAGATGGTGACTTCGCACTGATCGACCGCCAACCGATGTCAAGCCACAAGCGGAGCGCGAGAGGCCGGTGAAACTCCAGCGGCACTGGCGCGATCATCGCCTGACCGGTTCGACTAACAGGAACGGATAATGCTGATTGAAGTAAAGGTGCCGGTGCTGCCGGAGTCGATCACCGAGGCGACGCTGGTCAACTGGCACAAGAAGGCTGGCGATGCGGTCAAGCGCGACGAGAACCTGGTCGATATCGAAACCGACAAGGTCGTGCTCGAACTGCCGGCGCCCGATTCCGGCGTGCTGACCGAAATACGGCGCGGCGACGGTTCGACAGTCACCGCGCAGGAAGTCATCGCGGTGCTGGACACCGGAGCGCAGGCGGCGGCTCCGGCCGGCGGTGCAGCGGCAACGCCGGCTCCGGCCGCTGCGGCAGCCGCGACCTCGACGGCGAATCCGGCTCCGGGAACTGCATCAGCCGCAGCGAAATCTCCCGCCGCGCCCGGCGCGACCGCGTTGCCGGCGGCGCGCAAGATGATGGTCGAGCAAAACCTGACCGCGGCCGATGTCGCCGGGACGGGGCGGGGCGGGCGGATCACCAAGGAGGATGTAGTCGCCGCGACTCGGGCGCTGCCGGCGCAGGCCGACAAACCGCAAGCCGCCGCCGCGCCGGCAGCGAAGGCGCCCGCAGTCCCGTCTGCGGTTCAATCGCCGGCGAGTCTCGGCGCGCGGCCGGAACAGCGCGTTCCGATGTCGAGGCTGCGCCAGCGGGTCGCCGAGCGGCTGGTGCAGTCGCAGTCGACCGCCGCGATACTGACGACGTTCAACGAAGTCAACATGGCGCCGGTGATCGAACTGCGCAACCGCTACAAGGACCGCTTCGAAAAGGAATACGGCGTCAAGCTGGGCTTCATGGGCTTTTTCATCAAGGCGGCGGTGCACGCGCTAAAGAAATTTCCCGCGGTCAACGCATCGATCGACGGAACCGACATCATCTATCACGGTTATTTCGATATCGGTATCGCCGTCGGCAGCCCGCGTGGACTGGTCGTCCCGATCCTGCGCGATGCCGATCAGATGCCTATCGCCGAGATCGAAAAGCAGATCGCCGACTTCGGCAAGCGTGCGCAGGACGGCAAGCTGACCGTGCAAGAGCTGACCGGAGGCACCTACACGATCTCCAACGGCGGCGTCTTCGGGTCGATGCTGTCGACGCCGATCATCAATCCGCCGCAATCGGCGATCCTCGGCGTGCATGCGACGCGCGAGCGGCCGGTCGTCGAGAACGGGCAGGTCGTCATCCGCCCGATCAATTACCTGGCGCAGTCGTACGACCATCGCATCATCGATGGCCGCGAGGCGGTGCTCTCCCTGGTGGCGATCAAGGAAGCGCTGGAGGATCCGGCGCGGATGCTGCTCGATCTATGATCGGCGCGAAAGACCATGGCAGAGCCCTTTGACGTCGTCGTGATCGGCGCCGGGCCCGGCGGCTACACCGCGGCCATCCGCGCCGCGCAACTGGGTTTCAAGGTTGCGTGTATCGACGACTGGAAGACCGTCGAAGGCAAGCCCGCGCCCGGCGGCACCTGCACCAACGTCGGATGCATTCCGTCGAAAGCGCTGCTGCAGTCGTCCGAAAATTACGAGCACGCGGGCCATACTTTTGCCGAGCACGGCATCGAGGTGAACGGTCTTGCGCTCAACCTGACGCAGATGCTCTCGCGCAAGGACAAGGTCGTCCGCCAGAACAACGACGGCATCGTCTACCTGTTCAAGAAGAACAAGATCGCGTTTTTCAACGGCACCGGCAGCTTCGTCGCCGCGAACGGCAGCGCCGGCTGGCAGATTGCCGTCTCCGGCGCCAGCAACCAGACGCTCGCCGCGAAGCACGTCGTCATCGCGACCGGATCGAAGCCGCGCGCGCTGCCGGGTGCGCCGTTCGACAATCGATTTATCCTGGACAACGAAGGCGCGCTGGCGATTCCCGAGGTGCCGAAGACGCTCGGCGTCATCGGCGCCGGTGTCATCGGCCTCGAAATGGGCAGCGTCTGGCGGCGGCTGGGCGCCGAAGTGACGGTGCTCGAGGCGCTGCCGGTTTTCTTAAGCGCCGCCGACGAGCAGGTCGCCAAGGAAGCCTGGAAGCTTTTCGCCAAGCAGGGCCTGTCGATACGTCTGGGGTGCGCGATCGGCAAGATCACCGTGAACAAGAATGTCGGCGTCGAATATACCGACGCCGAGGGCAAGGCGCAGACCGCGACGTTCGACCGGCTGATTGTATCGATCGGGCGCGTGCCGCACACCGCCGGACTCAACGCGGAAAGCGTCGGTCTGACGCTCGACGAGCGCGGTTTCGTCGCCGTCGACGACGAGTGCCGGACCAATCTCCCCAACGTCTGGGCGATAGGCGACGTCGTGCGCGGGCCGATGCTCGCCCACAAGGCCGAGGAGGAAGCCGTCGCCGTCGCCGAGCGCATCGCCGGCCAGCATGGCCACGTCGATTTCAACACCGTGCCCTGGGTCATCTATACGTCGCCCGAGATCGCATGGGTGGGCCAGAACGAGCAGCAGCTGAAGGCCGCGGGCGTCGCCTACCGCGCGGGCATGTTTCCGTTCATGGCCAACGGCCGAGCGCGAGCGCTGGGCGATACCCGTGGCTTCGTCAAGCTCCTCGCCGACGCAAAGACCGACCGCGTGCTCGGCATGCATGCGATCGGTCCGCTCGCCTCCGAGCTGATCGCCGAGGGTGTGGTCGCGATGGAATTCGGCGCCGCGAGCGAGGACATCGCGCGCATCTGCCACGCGCATCCGTCGCTGTCCGAGGTGACTCGGGAGGCGGCGCTGGCAGTCGACAAGCGCTCGCTCAACTACTGAGCATCGGGGATTCTTCGTTCATGATCATTGTCGCCCTCTCATGAACGAAGCCGTAGCCGAAGCCTACCTTCCGGCTGCGCGAGACGGTTCGCTACTCGCGCGCCTCAAGCCCGAGCTCGATCGGCGCCGGATCGTTCTCGACCACGCGCAGCTCGGCGCCCTCGACCGGCTGCAGCGCCTGCACGACGAGCTGGTCGAATTTCGCAGGGCGAGGCTGTCGCTTCTGCGACGCTGGTTCCATCCGCCGTTGCCTCCGCGCGGCGTCTACCTGTGGGGAGGCGTCGGCCGCGGCAAGAGCTTCCTGATGGATGCCTTTTATGCGGCGGTGCCGCTGCGGCGCAAGACCCGCGTTCATTTCCATGCCTTCATGAAAGGCGTCCACGACGAGCTGAGGACGCTGACGCGCGAGGAAGATCCGCTGGCGACCGTGGCGGCGCGGATCGCCCGCCGCCACCGCCTGATCTGCTTCGACGAATTTCACGTTTCCGACGTCGCAGACGCGATGATCCTCGGACGCCTGCTGACCGCGCTGTTCCGCCTCGGCACGGTGTTCGTTCTGACCTCGAACTACCGGCCCGACGACCTCTATCCGAACGGCCTGCAGCGGCACAACCTGCTGCCGACGATCGCACTGCTCAAGCAATGGCTGGATGTCGTCGAGGTCGACGGCGGCACCGATTACCGGCTGCGGGAGTTGGAGCAGGCAGCAGCCTACTATGTCACGCCGCCGGGCGCGGCCGACGCCAGGCTCGCCGCGCTGTTCGAGCGGATGCGCCCGGGCCCCGACGAGGATCCCAGGCTCGTCATCGATTCGCGCGCGCTGAAAGCCAAAAAGCGCGCCGGCGGGCTCGTCTGGTTCGACTTCGCCACGCTTTGCGAGGGGCCGCGCTCGCAAATCGACTACCTGGAGCTCGCGCGTCGCTTCGCCGTAGTCATCGTGTCGGACGTGCCGCGGCTCTCTCCCGACATGAGCAACGCCGCCCGCCGCTTCACCTGGCTCGTCGACGTGCTCTACGATCATCGGGTAAAGTTGCTGTTGTCCGCCGAGGTCGCCGCGGCCGATCTGTATCGCCAAGGCGCGAACAGTCATGAATTCGCGCGCACCGTCAGCCGGCTGGTCGAAATGCGCACCCGCGAATACATGGCACTGCCGCACCTTGCCGGGGACGCCGCTCCGGCGGGCCCGCCCTAAGATTTCCGATCCGATGCGGTAGCGAGCATCGGGACAGACGCTATCAGGAGGAGAAACCCGTGCAGAAATTCAAGGCATACCGGACATTTCAGGAGAACGGCGTCGTGTCCAGCCGATTTGTCGAGATGGGTCTCGACGAGCTCGATCCGGGCGACGTCGTGGTCAAGACCAAGTATTCGACGATCAATTACAAGGACGCACTGTCGTACAACGGTGCCGGCAAGATCATGCGCAAGTATCCGACCGTCGCCGGCATCGACATGGCGGGGACGGTCGATACGTCGGCCGATCCGCGATTCAAGCATGGCGACAAGGTGATCGTGCATGCCTACGACGTCGGCGTCGCGCATGACGGCGGCTACTCCGAATACGTGCGTGTGCCCGCCGACTGGGTCGTGCGCCGTTCGCCGAACATGACGGCGTTCGAGGCGATGACCCTGGGCACCGCGGGTTTCACCGCGGCGCAGGCGATCGAGGCCATGCAGCACAACGGCCTGACGCCGCGCAGCGGACCGGTGATCGTCAACGGCGCGACCGGCGGCGTCGGGAGCGTCGCGATCGACGTTCTGTCTCGACTCGGCTATCACGTCGTGGCGCTGACCGGCAAGGAAAAGGAGACCGACTACCTGCGATCGATCGGAGCATCCGAAGTGGTGCTGCGCTCGAGCATCGATTTCTCCAAAGTCCGCCCGCTCGACAAGGCGAACTGGGCGGGCGGGATCGACAACCTGGGCGGAGAAGTGCTGGCCTGGATGCTCTCCACGATGAAACAGGCCGGCTCGGTGGCGAGCGTCGGACTCGCCGCCGACTTCAAGCTCAATACGACGGTGATGCCGTTCATTCTGCGCGGCGTGAATCTGCTCGGGATCAACAGCTCCGAGTGCCCGATGCCGCTTCGCCAGAAGCTGTGGGACCGGCTGGCCAACGAGTGGCGCCCGTCGCGGGTGCAGGCCCGGGTCGTCACGATCGACTTCGCCGACCTGCCGACGCACTTCGATGCCTTCCTCAAGGGCACGGTGCGCTGCCGCACGGTCGTGCGCGTCGGCGCCGACACCGCCGGGCTCTGAACCTGAAGCAAGCGATGCAGCGCTATGCCGAGGCGCACCGGCGCTCGCTCGCCGATCGCGATGCGTTCTGGCGTGAGCGCGCCGCGCTGATCGAATGGCAGACGCCGTTTACCGAAGTGCTCGACTACAGCCGGCCGCCGTTCGCGCGCTGGTTCGTCGGCGGTCGCACCAATCTGTGCCATAACGCGATCGACCGCCATCTGGCGCAGCGCGGCGCGCAGCCGGCGCTCGTCTACATCTCGACCGAAACCGGTACGCGGCGGAGCTACACCTATCGCGAGCTCGCCGACGAGGTCAATCGCTTCGCCGCGGTACTTCAGGCCCAGGGCGTCGGCAAGGGGGATCGCGTGCTGATCTACATGCCGATGATCCCCGAGGCGGTGGTCGCGATGCTGGCCACCGTGCGCATCGGTGCCATACATTCGGTCGTGTTCGGCGGTTTCGCCGCCGCGAGCCTCGCCACCCGGATCGACGACGCGCAGCCGAAGGTCCTGATCACCGCCGATGCCGGCATGCGCGCCGGAAAGCCGGTGCGGTACAAGCCGCTGGTCGACGAAGCGCTGCGCCTGGCGTCGCATCCGCCGTCGCGCGTGATCATCGTCGATCGCGGCATCGACACGGCGATGAGCAGCAACTCCGGGCGCGATCTCGACTATGCGACACTGGCTGCGCAGTACGGCGGCGCGAGCGTGCCCTGCGCCTGGCTCGAGTCGTCCGAGCCTTCGTACATCCTGTACACCTCGGGGACCACCGGGAATCCGAAAGGCGTGCAGCGTGACACCGGCGGCTATGCGGTGGCACTCACCGCATCGATGCGCGACATATTCTGCGTGGCTCCGGGTGAGACCATGTTCACGACCAGCGACATCGGCTGGGTCGTCGGGCACTCGTATATAGTCTACGCGCCGCTGCTCAATGGATCGACGACGATCTTGTACGAAGGCCTGCCGATCCGGCCCGATCCCGGCATCTGGTGGAGAATCGTCGCCGAGCAAAAGGTCCGCACGATGTTCAGCTCGCCCACGGCGATTCGGGTGCTGAAAAAGCAGGATCCGTCGTTCATGAAGGCGCACGACGTCTCGTCGCTGCGCTATCTGTTCCTCGCCGGCGAGCCGCTCGACGAGCCGACCGCGCGCTGGGCGGCGGACTCGCTGGGCGTCGCGATCGTCGACAACTATTGGCAGACCGAGAGCGGCTGGCCGATTCTGTCGGCGCAGCTGGGGCTGGCCGAGACGCCGCGCAAGTTCGGCAGTCCGTCGTTTCCGGTGTGCGGCTTCGACGTGAGGCTGCTCGACGAGCTGACCGGCGCGGAAGTCGGCACCGACCAGAAAGGCGTCCTCGCGGTCGTCCCGCCGCTGCCGCCCGGATGCATGACGACGGTCTGGGGCGACGACCGGAGATTCGTGCAGACGTATTTCGAGACGCTGCCCGGCCGCAGTGTCTACTCGACATTCGACTGGGCGACGCGCGATGCCGACGGCTACTATTTCGTGCTCGGCCGCACCGACGACGTGATCAACGTCGCCGGTCACCGACTCGGCACGCGGGAAATCGAGGAAGCGGTGCAGGCTCATCCGGGAATCGCCGAAGTCGCCGTCGTCGGCGTCGCCGATCCGGTGAAGGGCCAGGTGCCGGTGGCGTTCGCGGTGGTCAGGGATCCCTCGCTGGTCGCGACCGCCGAAGGCGTCGACCGGATGCGCGCCGAAGTGCTGAGCACGGTCGATCGTTTGCTCGGCGGGATCGCGCGTCCTGGCGCCGTGCATTTCGTCACGCTGCTGCCGAAGACGCGTTCGGGCAAGCTGTTGCGGCGCGCGATCCAGGCACTGGCCGAAGGTCGCGATCCGGGCGATCTGACGACGATCGAGGACCCGGCGGCGCTCGAGCAGATTCGTGGCGCGCTGAATTTGTAGATCGGCCGCGCGTCCGGCCATCGCGACCAGCGCTCCCGGCTTAGCAGCGATCGCAGCAAGGCTGCGGTGGGCTCGCCGTTTCCACTATGGGCGCTCGTGCTCGGAAAAAGACGCCGTTACGCGTAAAATCGATGGTTTTTCCCAAGCCGACCTTGTCCAACACTCCCTTCCGCGCTGCGCTTCCCGCCGCGCCGCCGCATGTTGCGCTCGCCCGTGTGACCCGCGGCGACGCGACCGACAGCATCCACTATGGATCGGTCGCGGTCGTCGACGGCGACGGACAGGTTCTGTATGCAGCCGGCGACCCGTCGTTCGTGACGATGACGCGCAGCGCGCTCAAGCCACTGCAGGCCGTGCCACTGGTCGCGGCCGGGGGCGTCGAGCGCTTCGGGTTCTCGAGCGAGCAGGTGGCGCTCCTTTGCGCCAGCCATTCCGGCGAGCCGCGCCACGTGGCCGGCGTCGCCGACATGCTGCGCCGTGCCGGGTGCCAGCCCGACCAGCTGCAGTGCGGCGTGCATCCGCCGCTGTTTTATGCCGCGCGCGACGAACTGCCGCCTCCCGGCGTCGTCTTCACGGCGCTGCAGCACAATTGCTCAGGCAAGCACACCGGGATGCTGGCGTATTGCCGGCATTGTGGCCTACCGACTGAAACCTACCTGGCGTTCGACCACCCGCTGCAGGCCGCGATTCGCCAGGCGGTCGCGCATCTGACGGGGGTCGCGGAGGCAAGCCTGATCGCCGGGATCGACGGTTGCTCGGCGCCCAATTACGCGGTGCCATTGTCCGCCCTCGCGTTCGCCTATGCGCGCCTCGCCGGGGCAGAAGATGCCCGGTACGGACGGGCGCCGCTGGCTCTGGCCGACGCGATGAGCGCGCATCCGGAAATGGTCTCCGGCGAGAGGCGCAACGACCTCACCCTGATGCACGCCGGCCGCGGCGACTGGGTCACCAAGGTCGGCGCCGAAGGCGTCCAGGCGGTCGGCGTGCGCAGCAAGGGGTGGGGAATCGCGATCAAAGTCGCCGATGGCAATGCGCGCGGGCTGCATCCGACGACGGTCGCCGTGCTCGAGCAGCTGGGACTCCTCGACGATGCGCAGCGCGGCGAATTGTCGGCCTGGCGCGAACCCGCGATCCGCAACTATCGCGGCATCGTTACGGGCAAGGTCGAGCCCGTTGTTGCGCTGGAGCAACGCGGTTGACCACGCATTGCCATGGTTCCCCCGCGGGACTGAACTTCCCGCAGCGCGAACGGTCTAAGATACAAGCTGCCTGCCTGAGTCGATCGCGTGGCGCACCTGACGGCTCGGCTATACTGCCGGCGGGTATCACGCCCACCGGATCCGGTGTGGCGATAATAACGATTGACTCAGGGAATGGCCGCGGATGGCTGACCGCGAAGTAGATCAGCAGCTGGTCGAGCGCGCGCAGCGCGGTGACAAGCGCGCTTTCGAGCTGCTGGTGGTGAAGTACCAGCGCAAGCTCGGACGGCTGTTGTCGCGGCTGGTGCGCGACCCGGGCGAAGTCGAGGACGTGACGCAGGAGGCATTCATCAAGGCCTATCGCGCGCTGCCTTCGTTTCGCGGGGACAGCGCGTTTTATACGTGGCTTTATCGCATCGCGATCAACACGGCCAAGAACTACTTGGTCGCGATGGGCCGGCGGGCGCCGACGTCCACCGGGTTCGACAACGAAGAGGCGGAGAATTTCGAAGACGCCGAGCAGCTTCGCGATTCGGCGACGCCGGAAGACGAGTTGCACGGCAAGCAGATAGCGGCTACCGTCAACAAGGCGATGGAGACGCTGCCCGAAGACTTGCGCACCGCGATTACGTTGCGCGAGATCGAAGGCTTGAGTTACGAAGAGATTGCCAACGCGATGAATTGTCCGATTGGCACGGTGCGCTCCCGGATTTTCCGGGCGCGTGAAGCGATCGCCGAGCAGTTGCGACCGCTTTTGGGGACTGACAAGGACCGGAGATGGTAATGGGCAACTTCAAGGCAGGTTTCGGCGCCGAGAGCGGCGGACCGACGGCCCCGACACCGGAGGAAATCTCGCTACTGATCGACGGAGAGCTTGAGCCCGTGCGGGCCGACGCCGTCGTCACCAGCTTGTGTCGGGCCGAAGGTCTGGCGACCTGGGTTTGTTATCACGTGATCGGGGACGCCGTGCGCGGGGTCGCGTCGCGCGGACTCGATTCGAAGCGATTCGTCGCGCTGTTCGCAGCCGAGCCGACAGTGCTTGCGCCGCCGCGGCGATCACCCGCGCCGCACGCTATCGCGCTGGCGCTGGCGGCGACGGTGGCGGCGGTGAGCGTCGTCGGCTGGGTCGCGCTGACGACGATGCCGACGCCGGTCGCGGCGATCGCCAGCGCCAGACAGGCGGTCGGCGTGCGCGCGGCGGACGCCCGGCCCGCGGTCGACAACGAGTATGTGCTGGTGCACCAGGAATACTCGCCGACCAATGCGATCCAGGGCATAGGCCCCTATTTGCGGGCGGTCGCGGCCAGCGAGCCGGATGCGCGTCGGTAGCCCCCGGGCCCGGCGGCGGTGGTCCGCCCGGCTCCGCGGCGGCATCGGGGCCGCCGCCGTCACGCTGCTCGTCGTCCCGACGGCACTCGCGCAGGATGCGGCCGACTGGCTGCAACGCGCGGCAACGGCCGCGCGCCAGCTGAACTACGTCGGCACGATCGTCTATCAGCACGGCGGCCGCATCGAGACTTCGCGTCTTTATCACGTCGCGGACTCGTACGGCGAGTCGGAAAAATTATCCAATCTCGACGGTCCGGCGCGCGAGATCATTCGCAACGGCGAGCTGGTGCGCTGCTATTACCCGGATGCCAAGGTCATTCGCGTCGAGCCGCGAAGCATGCACAACGCATTCCCGTCGCTGCTCCCGCAACAGCTGGCGACACTGGCCACCTATTACCAATTCCGCAAGGCCGAGATCGCGCGCATCGCCGGGCTGGAGACCCAGGCGTATGTCTTCGAGCCCAAGGACGGCGCGCGCTATGGCCACAAGCTTTGGGCCGACATCGGCACCGGGCTCTTGCTCAAGGCCCGCCTGCTCAACGAGAGGAACGAACCGATCGAGCAGTTCGCGTTCAGCGACATACAAATTGGCGCTCGACTGGATCGGGAAGCGACCAAGCCGCCGTTCGCGACCGTGCCCGCCGACTGGCAGGTACGCGAGTCGCCGGCAGCCGACATCGCGCCGAAGGAGACGGGCTGGGTGGTTCGCGACATGCCGCCCGGCTTCACCAAGATCGTCGAAGGCTATCGCACGCTGCGCGGCAAGCCGGCGCAGGTCGCGCACATCGTCTACTCGGACGGCCTGGTCGCCATTTCGGTCTTCGTCGAGCCGACGCCGGCGACACCGCAGCCGGTCGGGCTGTCCCAGCAAGGCGGGATCAATGTTTACAGCCGGCAACTGGACGACTATCTGGTAACAGTTCTGGGCGAAGCGCCCGGCGCGACCGTGCGTCAGATCGCCTATTCGGTCGGACGTCGCCCGTGACTTCGGGCCTCGGCTAAAATTCACTTTGTTGGCCCAGCGCCAATAACAATCACAATCAGGGAAGCGACAGCAATGAGACTCCGCGTTTGGACCGTACTCGGCGCGCTCGCCAGCGCCTTTGCACTGATGCCCGCGGCGCTCGCCCAGTCAGGGCGACTGCCGGACTTCACCGAGCTCTACGAGCAGCAAGGTCCGGCGGTGGTCAGCATCGACGTCACGCAAACCGCGCACCGCCAGGCGATGCCCGAGATTTCCGAGGATGACCCGTTTTACGAATTCTTTCGCCGCTTCGGCCAGATCCCGCGAGGCCAGCCGCGTCCGCGCGACTTCGAGCAGCAGTCGACCGGCTCCGGCTTCATCCTGGCCGCCGACGGCTACGTGCTGACCAACGCCCACGTCGTCGACGATGCCAGCGAAGTGACGGTCAAGCTCTCGGACAAACGGGAATTCCGCGCCAAGGTTATCGGCACCGACAAGCGCACCGACGTCGCCTTGCTCAAGATCGAGGCCACCGGACTGCCCAAGGTGACGATAGGCGATCCCGACAAGCTCAAGGTCGGCGAATGGGTCGCGGCGATCGGCAAGCCCTTCGGGCTGGAGAACACGATCACCGCCGGCATCGTCAGCGCCAAGGGGCGCGAGCTGCCGAACGAAAATCTCGTCCCGTTCATACAGACCGACGTGCCGATCAACCCGGGCAATTCCGGCGGGCCGCTATTCAATCTCAAAGGCGAGGTGGTCGGCATCAATTCGCTGATCTTCAGCCGGACCGGCGGCTACATGGGCCTCGCCTTCGCCATTCCGATCGATGTGGCGATGAACGTCGTCAAGCAGATCCAGGAAAAGGGCCGCGTGACCCGTGGCCGGATCGGCGTGCAGATCCAGGAAGTCAACCGCGAGACCGCCGACGCGTTCGGCCTCGCCAAGGCGAGCGGCGCGCTGGTGAATTCGGTGGAGAAGGGCGGCCCGGCCGAAAAGGCGGGCATCGAGGCGGGCGACATCATCACCAAGGTCGACGGCCGGACGGTGAACACCTCATCCGAGTTGCCGCGCATCATCACCCAGGTCAGGCCGGGCACCAAAATCTCGCTGCAGCTGTGGCGCAAGGGTGCGAGCAAGGACGTCGCCGTTACCGTCGCCGAGCTCAAGGAGGACGAGTCGCCGCGGCCCGCGCGCCGTGCTGCGCCGAGCAAGGAAAAAGCCAAGCCCAATCGCATGGGGCTGGTGCTGTCGGATCTGACCGAGGAGCAGAAGAAGGAGCTCGAGATCAAGAACGGCGTCGTCGTCGAGGACATCCGCGGCACGGCGCGGGGCGACATTCAGCCGGGCGACGTCATCCTGGCGGTGATCAGCCGCGGCGCGACGATCGAGGCGAAGACCGCCGAGCAGGTCAATGGATTGATCGCCAAGCTGGAGAAGGGCACTTCGGTGACCTTCCAGCTGCGCCGCGGCCAGCAGCAATTCTTCTCGACGGTGCGGCTCAGCAACGGCAGTACCGAATAGTCGGCGGGCGGAGCCGATCCGAATCTGGTCGACCGCCGCCGATGTCCGTCCGGCTGACGCTGCTCATCCGCGCCTATTGCCACCTGTGCGATGACATGCGGACGGCGCTGGCCGAGCATGTCCCCAACGTTGCCGTGCTGGAAATCGACGTCGATGCCGACCCCGCGCTCGAAGCGCGTTGGGGCACGCTGGTCCCGGTGCTGCTCGCCGAAGGTCGTGAAGTGTGTCATTACCGGCTGGACACTCGCGCGCTCGACGCGATTCTCTCGCGATCCACCGGGGCGAACTCGCTTTAGAGGCATAAATCGGCTAAAATTCAAGGTATTCCGACGCCACAGCCGAGCCGAGGCATAGCAAAGGAGGGGCACTTCGCGGTGCCCCTTTCTTTTGGACCCCATGCAGCACATTCGCAACTTTTCGATCATCGCGCACATCGACCACGGCAAGTCGACCTTGGCCGACCGGTTCATCCAGCGCTGCGGGGGCTTGGCCGAGCGGGAGATGGAGGCGCAGGTCCTCGATTCGATGGACCTCGAGCGCGAGCGCGGCATCACGATCAAGGCGCAGACCGCAGCGCTCCGGTACGAGGCGCGCGACGGCAGGATCTACCAACTCAACCTGATCGACACGCCCGGGCATGTCGACTTCGCCTACGAGGTCTCGCGCTCGCTCGCGGCGTGCGAGGGCGCGCTGCTTGTCGTCGACGCGTCGCAGGGCGTCGAGGCACAGACGGTCGCCAACTGCTATACGGCGACCGAGCAGGGCGTAACCGTGGTTCCGGTGCTCAACAAGATCGACTTGCCTTCGGCGGAGCCGGAGCGTGTGATCGAGGAAATCGAAGACATCATCGGGCTGCCCGCGCACGACGCGATCCTTGCCAGCGCCAAGACCGGCGAGGGCGTCGACGACATACTGGAAGCGGTGATAGCGCGCATTCCACCGCCGACCGGCGATCCGGCGGCGCCGCTGCAGGCACTGATCATCGATTCCTGGTTCGACAATTACGTCGGCGTCGTCATGCTGGTGCGCGTGATGGAGGGTACGCTCAAGCCGCGCGACAAGATCCGGCTGATGGTCACCGGCGCGACCTACAACTGCGAGCAGGTCGGGGTATTCACCCCCAAGTCGGTGGCGCGCGACTCGCTGTCCGCCGGCGAGGTCGGCTTCATCATCGCCGGCATCAAGGAACTGAAAGCCGCCCGCGTCGGCGACACCGTCACGCTCGCCACGCGCCCCGCGGCGGCGCCGCTGCCCGGCTTCAAGGACGTCAAGCCGCAGGTATTCGCCGGCCTCTACCCGGTGGAAACCAACCAGTACGAGGGACTGCGGGACGCGCTGGAGAAGCTCAAGCTAAACGACGCGTCGCTTCACTACGAGCCCGAGGTGTCGCAGGCACTGGGCTTCGGCTTCCGCTGCGGCTTCCTCGGCCTGCTGCACATGGACATCGTGCAGGAGCGCCTCGAGCGGGAATACGACATGGAGCTGATCACGACGGCGCCGACGGTCGTCTACCAGGTGCTGTTGCGCGACGGCACGCTGCTCGAGATCGAAAATCCGTCGAAGCTCCCCGACCTGTCGCGCGTCGAGGAGATCCGCGAGCCCATCATCACGACGACGATCCTGACACCGCAGGAGTACGTCGGCCCGGTGCTGACGCTTTGCACCGAGAAGCGCGGCATCCAGAAGAACATGCAATACGTCGGCCGCCAGGTGATGCTGACCTACGAGCTGCCTCTGGCCGAAGTGGTGATGGATTTCTTCGACAAGCTGAAGTCGGTGTCGCGCGGCTACGCATCGCTCGATTACGATTTCAAGGAATTTCGCTCCGCCGACGTCGTCAAGCTCGACATCCTGATCAATGGCGACCGGGTCGACGCGCTGTCGGTGATGGTGCACCGGGCGCACGCGCAGTACCGGGGTCGCGAGGTGGTGTCGAAGATGCGCTCACTGATCCCGCGCCAGATGTTCGACGTCGCGATCCAGGCGGCGATCGGCGCGCAGATCATCGCCCGCGAGAGCGTCAAGGCTTTGCGCAAAAACGTGCTGGCCAAATGTTACGGTGGCGACGTCACGCGCAAGCGCAAGCTCCTCGAAAAGCAAAAGGCGGGAAAGAAGCGGATGAAGGCGGTCGGCAGCGTCGAGATTCCGCAGGAAGCATTCCTGGCCATTCTCCAGGTCGGCGAGAAATGACCGGCACTGCAATAAAAATCCAGAAACGGCTGACGACACGATGAACTTTGCGCTAATTCTTTTTCTGCTCACCGTGCTGACGGGAGTGATGTCGCTGGCCGACCGGATGGTCTTCGCGCGCCGGCGCCGGCCGGGCGAGCCCGAGCCGTGGTGGATCGAATATCCGAAAAGCTTCTTCCCGGTCCTGCTGATTGTGTTCCTGCTGCGCTCGTTCGTCGCGGAGCCGTTCAAGATTCCGAGCTCGTCGATGCGGCCGACGCTCGAGGTCGGCGACTTCATCCTGGTCAACAAGTTCGCCTACGGCATAAGACTGCCGATCATCGAGAAGAAGATCATCGAAACCGGGCAGCCGCAGCGCGGCGACGTCATCGTCTTTCGCTACCCGATCAATCCGTCGCAGGACTTCATCAAGCGACTGGTCGGTCTGCCGGGCGACGAGGTCGTCTATCGGGACAAGGTGATCAGCGTCAACGGAGCGCCGTGGCCGCAGAAGCCGGACAGCAGCTATAGCTATCTCGAGGGCCTGACGTACGCGACGACGCAGCGGTTCGAGGAGCGAATCGGGGACCGCGTGCACTCGATTGCCATCAACCCGATCGCGCCGCCGGTCAATATTAACGGCGTGCGGTCTTTCCCCGGAAGGGAGAACTGCGTTTACAATGACCGCGGATTCAGCTGCAAGGTTCCGGCTGGCAGCTACCTGATGATGGGAGACAATCGCGACAATAGCGACGACAGCCGCTATTGGGGCTTCGTTCCGGACGACCACATCCGGGGCAAGGCGTTCTTCATCTGGTTCAACTGGGACGATATCAGCAGCTTCGCATTCAAGCGGATCGGGACCAGCATCCGCTGATGGGAGAGAAGATGAACAAGCGCACTGCGCAGCGCGGATTGTCGATGATGGGATTCCTGTTCGTGGCCGCGGTCGCCGTCGCGGTCGTCATGATCGGATTCCGCACGCTGCCGTCGTACATCGAGTACTTCACCGTGAAAAAGGTGATGCAAAAGACGCTGCAGGATGCGCCCGAGCCGTTCTCGCTGAACAAATTTCGCAGCGACTTCGATCTGAAGGCCAGTGCCGATTACATCGATTCGGTGCGCGGCATTGATATCGACGTCGTCAAGGAAGGCAACGCGCTGGTGGCGACCGCGACGTGGACCAACAAGCTGCACCTGGCCGGCAATGTGAGCCTGGTGCTCGACTTCGAGGCCACCGTCACCAAGTGATGCCCCGGGGTTGATGCCGCCCTCCGCCCCGACCGAATCGCTCGGCCACGTTTTTCGCCGCCCGGAACTGCTGCGCCAGGCACTGACGCACCGCAGCTTCGGCGCCGACCACAACGAACGGCTGGAATTCATCGGCGATTCGATTCTCAACTGTGCGATCGCGCTGGCGCTGTACCGGCGTTTTCCTCAACTTCCCGAGGGCGAGCTCTCGCGGATTCGCGCCAACCTGGTCAACAAGGACACGCTTTTCCGGCTGGCACGCACGCTCGATCTGGGCAGCGCGATCAGGCTCGGCGAAGGCGAACTGAAGAGCGGCGGCGCCTCGCGGCCGTCGATACTGGCCGATGCTCTGGAGGCGATATTCGGCGCAATCTTTCTCGACGGCGGGTTCGATGCCGCCGACGCCGCGATCGGCAGGATCTACGATGCCGAGATCGCGGCCATCGATCCTACGGGCCTCGCCAAAGATCCGAAGACGCGTCTGCAGGAATGGCTGCAGAGCAGGAAGCTGGCGGTGCCCGACTATGAAGTCGTCGCCGTTCGGGGCGAGGCGCATTCGCAGACCTTCGACGTCGTCTGCAGGATTCCGGCGCTCGATATTTCGGCGACCGGATCGGGGCCGAGCCGGCGCGCCGCCGAGCAGGCTGCGGCGGCCGCGGCCTACGACCGGGCGACCGGTGCCTGATTCCGCCGCCGGGTTTCGCTGCGGCTACGTCGCCGTCGTCGGCCGTCCGAATGTCGGCAAATCGACGCTGGTCAATGCACTGGTCGGCGCGCGCGTATCGATCACCTCGGGCAAGCCGCAGACGACGCGGCATCGGATCCTCGGCATCATGACGACGCCTTTGGCGCAGTTCCTTTTCGTCGATACGCCGGGATTCCAGACCGCGCATCGCTCGCGCCTGAACGAGCGAATGAACCGCACGGTTCGCGACAGCATCGGCGGCGTCGATGCGATCATCGTCGTGCTGGAGGCGGTGAAACTGACCGACGCCGACCGTGCGGTGCTGGCGCTGCTGCCGCCCCGCGTGCCGGCGATCGCCGCGATCAACAAGGTCGACCGGCTCGCCGACAAGGCACGCCTGCTGCCGTATCTGTCGATGCTGGAAAAGGCGCACTCATTCGCCGCAATGGTGCCGATCAGCGCCGAAAAGGGCACGCAGCTGGATCTGCTCACTTCGGAGGTCGCCCGCCATCTGCCGATCGGCGAGCCGCTGTTCGCTCCGGACGACCTGACCGACCGGGACGAGCGCTTCATCGCCGCCGAGTACGTCCGCGAAAAGATTTTTCGACTGCTCGGCGAGGAAATTCCGTATGCGACGACGGTCGCGGTCGACAGCTTCGAGCACGACGGCGCGCTGCGCCGCATCCATGCAACCGTCTATGCCGACAAAGCCAGCCATCGCGCGATTCTGCTGGGCAAAGACGGGGCCACGATGAAGTCCATCGCCAGCGCCGCGCGGCGGGACATGGAGCGCCTGTTCGGCGGCAAGGTGTTTCTCGAGGTATGGGTCAAGGTGAAGTCCGGCTGGGCCGATGACGAGGCGCAGCTGACGCGGCTGGGCTACTGAAGCGCCAACGTGCGCCACTCAGCCGTGGAAACTGCCTGATGAAACAGCCGCGCGATCGTCGCGACGAACAGGGGGCGTTCGTTCTGCATGCGTATCCCTACCGCGAAACCAGCCTGATCGTCGAGGCGTTGACCGCCGAGCACGGCCGCGTCGCGCTGGTCGCGCGTGGCGCGAGGCGACCGCGTTCCGAACTGCGTGGGATTCTGCAGGCATTCCAGCCGCTAACCCTGTCCTGGGCCGGCGGCGGCGAGCTGCGGACCCTGCTCAGGGCCGAGTGGCGCGGTGGCTTGCCGCTGGTCGCGGGGTCGGCTCTGTTGTGCGGTTTTTATTTGAACGAGCTGCTGCTGAAGCTTCTTCCTCGCGAGGATCCGCACCCGCAGCTTTTTCGCGATTACGAAGCGGCGTTGACGCGGCTGGCGGCCGGTCATCCGCAGGCGCCGATATTGCGCGAGTTCGAAGTGCGGCTCCTGTCCGAGCTCGGTTACGCGCTGCCGCTGACCCACGAGGCCGACACCGGCCGGCCGGTCGATCCATCGGCGCGGTACTATTACGCCTTCGACCTTGGTCCGCGAAGCACGGCGGCGGAGCCGGGTCGCCGCTATCCGCTGGTGCGCGGCGCGACGCTGCTGGCGCTGGCGCAGCACGACTACAGCACGGCGGACGCCGCGGCCGAAGCGAAGCGCCTGATGCGCGAGGTGCTCGACCACTATCTCGAGCAGCGGGCGATCTTCAGCCGGCGGGTCGTGCGCGATCTGCAGGCGCTCGACGATGAAAACGGCGGAAGCGAAGAACAGCGATCATGATCGAGCTCGGCGTCAACATCGACCACGTCGCGACGCTGCGGCAGGCGCGTCGGACCTACGAGCCGGACCCGGTCTGGGCGGCGGCCGAAGCGCACTTGGGCGGCGCCGACGGCATCACCGTGCACCTGCGCGAAGATCGCCGGCACATCCAGGACGAGGACGTGCGCCGGCTTCGCGCGCTGGTGCAGATCAAGCTCAACCTTGAAATGGCCGCGACCGATGAAATGGTCGCGCTCGCGTGCGCGCTCAAGCCCGAGATGGCGATGCTTGTGCCCGAGGGTCGCGAGGAAGTCACGACCGAGGGGGGACTCGATGTCGCTGGGCAGGAGGCTCGTCTCAAGGCCGCGGTCTCGCGATTGGCCGAGGCCGGCATCATCAGCAGCGTGTTCATCGATGCCGAGGTCCGTCAGGTCGAGGCCGCGGCACGGATCGGCGCGCGCGTCTGCGAGATTCACACCGGTCCGTATGCACACGCCTTCCACGCCAAGGGACGCGACCCACAGAGCGCGGCGGTCGTGGCGGAGCTGGCAAACGTGCGCGAGGCCGGTGCGGCGATCCGCGCGCTGGGCATGCGCTTCAATGCCGGACACGCGCTCAATTATTTCAACGTGCAATCGATCGCCGCACTGCCCGGCGTGCGCGAGCTTCACATCGGGCACGCGATCGTCAGCCGGGCAGTCTTTGTCGGGCTGCGCGAGGCGGTGCGGCAAATGAAGGCCCTGATTCGCGAGGCCGCCGCAGGATGACGGGCGGCTAGCGGTCGGTTCGCTCTAGTACGGATGCGGCCACTTGCCGCCGAGGGTTCGGGTCAGCTCCTCGGCGGTATGCGCGACCAGCGGACCCAGCTGCCGGATGCGCTCGTCGGACAGGCGCGACGACGGGCCCGCCAGCGAGATCGCGCCGAGGGGCTCGGCGTGCTCGTCGTACACCGTCGCTGCGACGCACCGGGTCGAGCGCGCGTGCTCCTCGTCGTCGAACGAATAGCCGCGCTGCCGGATAACGCGCAGCGCCGCCCACATCGTCTCGGGCGCGACGATCGTGTTTTCGGTGATGCGCGGCAAGCCTCGCACCTTGAGTATCGCGTCGATCTGCTCGTTAGGAAGCGCGGCGAAAATCGTCTTGCCGACGCCCGACGCGTGCAGAGGCACGCGGCTGCCGAGCTTGACCAGCGTGCGCATCGTCTCGTGGCATTGCACCTGCGCGATGAACACTGCCTCGGTGCCGTCGAGTATCGCCAGGTTCGCGGTTTCCCCCGATTGCTCCATCAGCCGGCGCATGTAGGCGTGGCTGCTCCCGATGAAGTCGCGATTGGCCAGGAACGTACTGCCGACGGTGAACGCTTGCAGGCCGACGTGCCAGAGGCCGAGGTCGCCGGCCTGGTAGACGTAGCCCATTTTCTCCAGCGTCGCCAGCAGCCGGTGCGTCGTCGACACCGGCAACTGCACGCGGTGGCCGACCTCGGTCAGCGACAGGCCGCTGTCGGCGTGGGCCAGCGCCTCGAGGATCGACAAGCCGCGCGTCAGGCTTTGCACCTGCGCGGTCGGCGCCCCTGGTTTGTGCGGTATTCGGCCGCGGCGCGGCGCGATCGAGCGGAGAGCCATCGGGAGTCAGTCGTCGCTATTCGGAATGCAACAATAACGCATTGCCGCGGCCGCCGCTCGGCACGGGCGGCCTCGGCTTGGTCTCAGTTTGGTCTACGGCGGTTTCAGATGCGGCGTGACATCGTACGGTTCCCCGGCGATGTCGACCTGGTAACGTGCGGCGAGAAGCTCGGCGTCGCTCAGCACCCGCTCGCTGCGCGCATAGCCCATCGCCACCGCGCGGCCGTGCTTTCGGCTGTAGCCGGCCGAGGTCAATTCGCCGACGCTTTGCCCATTCATCGAAATCGGTTCGCCGCCCCAGGGGAAGGCGGCCGGGTCATCGAAGGTAAACAGCAGCAGTCTTTTCTTGAGGCCCTCCGCCTGCTGTCGCAGCAGCGCGTCGCGGCCGATGAAATTCGATGCCTTGTCGATCCTGACCGCGTACCCGAGCCCGGCTTCGAGCGGGGTCTCGTCGGGACCGAGCTCGGCGCTCCAGGCGCGCCGTCCGGCTTCGATGCGCAAGGCGTCGATCGTGTAATAGCCGGCATCGCGCAAGCCGACGGCGCGTCCGGCCTCGTGCAACGCATCGTACAGCGTCACGCACTGGTCGGTCGTGACGTAAAGCTCGTAGCCGGGCCCCCCGATGTAACTGATGCGCGCGGCGCGTACGCGTGCGTAGCCGACGTCGATCTCGCGCGTCTCCGAGAACGGCAGCCCTTGCCGGGAAAGGTCGTCCGGCGAAAGCCGGCTGAGCAGCTCGGCCGCCTTCGGGCCCATCACCGAAAGCACCGAGTATGCGGAAGTCACATCGACCAGCGCCGCGAATTCGCGGTCGCCGATATGCTTGACGATCCAATCGGCGTCGCGCGTCGCCTGCGCGGAGCCGGTAAGGATGAAAAAGCTGTCGTCGGCGATCCGCGTCAACGTCAGATCGCTTTCGAACCCGCCGCGCTCGTTCAGCATCGCCGTGTACACCATCCGGCCTGGCGGCACGTCGACTTCGTTGGCGCAGACCCGTTGCAGCACCCGGACGGCGTCGCGGCCTTTGAGGATGAACTTGGCAAACGAGGTCTGATCGAACACGACGACGTCCTCGCGTGCGGCGCGCTGTTCGTCAAGCACCAGCGGCAGCCATCCGGGCGTGTCCAGCGTGTAAGGGATGGAGGGCGCACCTGGCGGCAGAAAATAGTTGGCGCGCTCCCAATTGAGCTTGCTGCCGAAGACCGCGCCTCTGGCGTGGAGCCGGTCATAGAGCGGTGAGCGCCGCAGCGGCCGAACCGTCGCCAGCTCCTCACGCGGCCAGCGCATCGCATAGTGCAGCCCGAGCGTTTCGGCGGTGCGATCGAACAGATGCCGGCGATTGGCGTGAAACGGCGCGAAGCGGCGCACGTCGACGTCCCACAGGTCGACCGGCGCATCGCCGCCGATGATCCATTCGGCCATCAACCGGCCCGCGCCCCCGGCGTTGGCGATACCGGCGGAATTGAAGCCGGCGCAGACGAAGTAACGCCTGAGTTCGGGCGCCTCGCCCAGAATGAAATTGCCGTCCAGCGTGAAGCTCTCCGGCCCGTTCAGCAGCATTTTCACTTGCGCGGTTTCCAGGCAAGGCGTGCGATGTATCGCATTGCGCATCAGGATCTCGAACTGATCCCAATCCTCGCCGAGCAGTTGGAACTCGAACCGGTCCGGAATCGCCGGCACGTCCCAAGGCTTGGCTACCGGCTCGAAGCCGCCCATCACCAGGCCGCCGACCTCTTCCTTGTAATAGATGAATCCGTCAGGATCGCGCATCACCGGCAGGTCGCTGTGGACGCCGGCGATCGGTCGGGTGACGATGTAGAAATGCTCGGCAGAGAACAGCGGTACGTTGACGCCGGCGAGCTTGCCGAATTCGCGCGCCCACTGTCCTGCGCAATTGACCAGGCTCTCGCAGCGGATCTCGCCTTCGCCGTGCTCGCCGCGATAGCGCACGCCGGCGACAGCCCCGTGTTCGACGATGACGCCGCTCACCGTCGCGCCTTCGAAGATCCGCGCGCCGCGCATCCGGGCCCCTTTCGCCAGCGACTGCGTCAGGTCGGTCGGATTCGCCTTGCCGTCGCCGGGAATCCAGACCGCGCCGCTCAAGTCATCGGTCCGAAGCAGCGGATAGATCTTTCCGGCTTCGCTGGGCGTGATGAACTCGAAGTCGATGCCGAAGCCCCTGGCGCGCGCCATCTGGCGCTTCAGCAGCTTCAGTCGCTCCGGTGTCCTGGCGACGTTAAGACTGCCGCATTGCTTCCATCCGGTGGCGAGCCCGGTTTCGCCTTCGAGCGTCGCATAGAGCTCGATCCCGTAGCGGCTCATCCGCGTCGCGTTGCGCGTCGCACGAAGCTGGCCGACCAGGCCCGCGGCGTGCCAGGTCGTGCCGCAGGTCAGCTTGCCCTGCTCGAGCAGCACGACGTCGCTGCAGCCCTGCTTGGTCAGGTGATACGCGACCGACGCGCCGGCGATGCCGCCGCCGACGATCACGACCTGCGCCCGCGCCGGGATAGTCGCGGTCACCGGCGCAATCCCCTATTCGGGGCGATGCAGGCGCGCCGGCGCTGAGTCTGCGCGGTCAAAGCTTCAAGGCCGCGATGCCGGCCACGACGCTGGCGGCACCGGCGACGCGACGCCAGCCGAAGCCTTCCTTGAGCCACAGCGAGCCCATAAGCGCGGCGAAAAGGACCGAGGTTTCGCGCAGCGCGGCGACCGCGGCGATCGGCGCGCGCGTCATCGCCCAGAGCACGATGCCGTACGCCAGCAGGCTGCACGCCCCTCCGCCCAGTCCGGTGCGCCAGCAGTTGCGCAAGTAGGAAAACGCTGTTGCACGACGCCGCGCCAGTACCCAGACGAGGAAAGGGACGCCTTCGATGGAGATCAGCCAGCAGACGTACGCCAGCGCATTGCCGGATGCCCGGGCGCCGGCGCCGTCGACCAGCGTATAGGCAGCGATGATCGCGGCGTTGGCGAAGGCCCAGTACGCGGCCGCAGCGGGGTGCCGACGGTGTGCACCGCCTCGCTGGACGAACGCAATGCTGACGATGCCCAGCGAAATCAGCAGAATGCCGGCGGTCATTTGCACGCTCGGCAGCTCGCGCAGGAATATGCTGCCCAGAATCGTGACGATCAGCGGCGCGCTGCCGCGCATCAGCGGATAGGCAAACGAGAGATCGCCGGTCCGGTAAGCCTGCACGAGCGTCAGGTAGTAGCCGAAATGGATCACCGTCGACGCCGCGATGAACGGCCACGCAGCGGCATCGGGCAGGGGGACGAAGGCCAGCAGCGCGAGCGCGCACAGCGACGAACCGGCGACCACCGCCGCCGTGTCCAGCAGCACGTCGCCGCCGGACGACGATTTGAGCAGCGCATTCCAGCCGGCGTGCAACAAGCCGGCGGCGAGCACCGCCAAAGTGACGCCCAGCGTGAGATCCATCAGGTCCTAGACGGCGTGCGGCTTGCGCTTCTGCCAGCCGGGCTTGTCGCCGGGATCGGACGCCGACACGTCTGGCGGTGGCGCCGGCAACGGCTCCTTCAGCCGGGTCTTGGCCAGCACGCCGGCCTGCTCGAGAATCGGATAGGCGATCGAGCAGATGTGCGAGTTGATGCGCTTCAGATCGCTGATCAGGTCGAGGTGCAGCGACGAGGTTTCGATGCTCTGTGCGGTGTTGCTGGTCAGCCGCTCGATGTGCGAGCCGGCATAGGCGCGCTCGAGATCACGGAACATCACTTTTTCGGCGAGCAGCTGCTGCGCGCTGGAGAGGTCGCCATGCAGAAACACGCTCATGCCCAGTCGCAGGTTGGCGACCAGCCGGCTGTGCAGGTCGCAGATCTCCTGCATGCCCGCCGCCGAGAAGCTGCGACCCTTCTCGATCTTCTTTTCCTCGACGTCGGTGATGACCCGTTCGATGATGTCGCCGACCTGCTCCATGTTGATCGTGAACGAGACGATGTCGGTCCAGCGGCGGCCCTCCTTTTCCTCCAGCGCTTCGCGGCTGATCTGCGTCAGGTAGAGCTTGATCGCCGTGTACAGCTCGTCGACGATGTCGTCCATTTTGCGCAGCCGCTCTGCCAGCACGCGATCGTTGGTCTTGAGCACGGTCAGCATGCCGGTCAGCATCTGCTCGATGACGTCGCCGATGCGCAGCGCCTCGCGGGCGGCGCAGCCGATCGCGAGCGCCGGAGTCGTCAGCGCCGACGGATCGAGATAGCGCGGCTTTGCCGGATCGTCGGCGTCGGGTTTTGCCGGCATCAGCCGCTCGGCGACCAGCGCGATCTTCTCCGTGAAGAACAGGAAGGCGACGGCGATCATCACGTTGAACAGCAGATGGAAATGCACGACCATCCGGCTCTCGACCGGATCGAGCGAAGCCAGCAGCGGTTCGATATAGACCAGCAGCGGCGCGATCGCCAGGCAGCCGATCAGCTTGAACAGGAAGTTGCCCAAGGTCACCCGTCGCGCCTCGGGCGCCGAGCGCAGCGTGTTGAGCATCGCCAGCACGCCGCTGCCCAGGTTGGCGCCGAGGACCAGCGCCATCGCCACGTGGATGCCGATCACCTTGGACGCGGCCAGCGCCGCCGTCAGCAGCACGACCGCGAGGCTCGAGTACGCGAGAATCGAGAACGTCGCGCCGACCAGCATGTCCAGCAGCACGTCTCCGGTCAGCGAACCGAAGATGACCTGGACGCCGGCGGCCTGGGTCAAGGGCTTCGCCGCAAGCACGATCAGCTGCAGCGCCATGATGATCAGGCCCAGCCCGATCAGGATGTGCCCGAAGCGCCCGGCCTTGGCATTCTCCCGCGTCAGGTAAAGCAGCACGCCGGTGAAGATCAGCAGCGGCGACAGCCAGGAAAGGTCGAACGAGAACACCAGGACCATCAGGCTGGTGCCGACGTCGGCGCCGAGCATCACCGCCAGCGCCGGAGCGGTGGCGATCAGGCCCTGACCGACGAATGCGGCGACGATCAGCGCGGTCGCGGTGCTGCTTTGGATCAGCGCGGTGACGCCGAGTCCGGCAGCAAACGCGGCGAAGCGGCTGGACACGCTCTGCCGCAGCACGCGCCGCAGGTCGCCGCCGTAAAGGCGCAGGATGCTGGCGCGTACGATATGCGTCCCCCAGACGAGCAGGGCGACGCCGGCCAGCAGATTGAGCAGTACCTGCATCAGCCGCGGCGCATCGCCGCCTCCACGATGCCTGCGAAATGCTCAAGCGGCGGCGTGGTCACGCCCGCGGTCTTGGCCGCATCGTCCCACCGGCGCAAAGCGATCGCGCGCAGCGCTCCGGGTTGCGCCGCGAACGCGGCGGCGGCCTCTTCGTCGTAGGGGCCGCCTTGCAGGACGAGGCTCCGTTTCGAATCCGCCGACAGCGCATCGTAATAGCGGGGTTCGGTGGCGCAAAGATAGCGCTTGGCGTCGACGTGCAGCCTGATCGGCTCGAGGACCTCGTCGTCGAACAGCGGGCGAAGAAACGGAAGCGCCGCGTACTGATGGACGTCGTCGATGCCGCGCGCGGTCGGTGTCTCTCCCTGGTCGTTGAGCAGATGGCCGAGATCGTGCAGCAGGGCCGCCGTGACCAGCGCCGCGTCGGCGCCGGCACGTTCCGCCGAATACGCGGTCTGCAACGCGTGCTCGAGCTGCGTCACCGGCTCACCGGTGTACATGCGTCCGCCGCGGAGATCGAACAGCGAGCGGATCCCGGGCAGCGTCAGCGCCACGATCCGGTCCGTCGCATTGCGCGACGCCTTACCATGGCAGCGAATACGTCTTGACGTTGGTAAAACTTTTCATCGCTTCCTGCACGCCTTCCTTGTAACCGAGCCCCGAATCTTTGATGCCGCCGAAAGGGGTAAGTTCGAGCCGATAGCCGGGCACCTCCCGCACGTTGACGCTGCCGACGTTGAGCTCGGACACCAGGCGCGTGATGTAGTCGAGCCGGTTCGTGCACACCGCCGACGACAGCCCGTAGTCGGTCGAATTGGCGATCGCGATCGCCTGCTCGATCGTGTCGAAGCGGATCACCGGCGACACCGGCCCGAAGGTCTCGTACTTCACCACCGGCATGTCGGGCGTCACCCGATCGAGCACCGTCGGCGAATAGAGCGCGCCGCGGCGCACATTGCCGTAGAGCAATTGCGCGCCGCGAGCGACCGCGTCCTCGACCTTGCCCTCGAAGGACGTCGCCGCCTCCTCGTCGATCACCGTGCCCATGTCGGTCGCCGGGTCCATCGGATCGCCGTACTTGACGGCCCGCGTCTTCTCCAGCAGGAGCTCGACAAACCTGTCGGCGACCGACTGCTGGACGAGCATGCGCTTGATCGCCGTGCAGCGCTGGCCCGAGTTCTTGTACGAGCCGGCGGCAGCCAGGGCCGCGGCTTCGTCGATGTCGGCATCTTCCATGACGATCAGCGGATCGTTGCCGCCGAGCTCCAGCACCTGGCGCTTGTAGACGGCCTTGGCGGCGATGTATTTCCCGACCGCGATGCCGCCGGTGAAGGTCACCAGATCGACGTCGGGATGGGTCAGCATCTCGTCGGCGATCTCCTTCGGGTCGCCGGTCACCACCGAAAACATCGGGGGCGGCAATCCGGCTTCGTACAGAATGTCAGCCAGCACCAGGGCGGAAAGCGGCGTTTTTTCGGTCGGCTTGAGCACCATGCGATTGTTGGTGGCGATCGCCGGCGCGACCTTGTGCGCGACCTGGTTCAACGGATGGTTGAACGGCGTGATCGCGGAAATCACGCCGAGCAAGGGCTCGCGCAGCGTGTAGACCTTGCGCCGCTTGCCGTGCGGCGTCAGGTCGCAGGAAAAGATCTGACCGTCGTCGGACAGTGCCGCATTGCCGGCGAAGACGAATACGTCGCAGGCGCGGCCGACCTCGTAGAGCGAATCCTTCTTGCAGATGCCGCACTCGGCGGTGATCAGGTCGGACAACTCATCGGTCCGGCCGCGGATGATCTCGGCGGCGCGGTGCAGGATACGCGAGCGCTCGTAGCGCGTCAGCGTCGGCCGGTAAGCGCGGGCGATCGCAAAGGCCCGGCGTATGTCGTCGACACTGGCCTTGGGCACGGTGCCGACGACCGCTCCGGTGTACGGATTGCACACCTCGATGACCCGGTCGCCGCCGACCAGATCGCCGGCGATACGCATCGATTCGTGGCGGATGTCCCGGGCGTTCATGATCAGGCGTGCTCGCTGAATCAATTCAGATGGTTGAGCGCGAGGTCGAACACGTCGAAATTGCGCAGCCGCCGGCCGGGATCGACATTGCGCAGCACTCGGTTAAACAGCAGCGGCACGCGCTGCTCGGAAATGCCGCCGTGCGAGCGCAGCGGCGCGTCCAGGCCGGAGAGGTCATGTCGTGCCGGCGTCGTGCCGAGTACGCAAAGACGCTCGGAAGTGATCACGACGTCGCCCAGGCGATCGGGCGGCAGCTCGAAGCGGGCGGCTGCCGCGGCGCGCGTGAGCACGGTCTCGATGCCCGAAACCCCGGCCAGGCGCGCGCAGATGTCGGCGACATCTGCGCCAGCGGGGAGGTAGCAGGTGGCGAACGAGCCCAGCGAGCCGTGATGCGCGACATAGGGATCGGTGATCGGCAGGATGACGCGCGCCGTTCCTGCGCCGAGGGTCCGGTCGAACCAGTCCTGCAGAAATATGATCTGCGGCTTTCCGCCGGCGTCGGTCTTGGCGTTCATGCCGTGGTCGGCGGTCAGCGCGATCGTCGCGCCCAGCGAATCGAGCTGTGCCAGATAGCCGTTCATCATCTCATAGAAGGCGTTGGCCGCCGGCGTGCCGGGCGCGTGCTTGTGCTGTACATAGTCGGTGGTCGAGAGATACATGATAGCGGGACGGTCGCGCTTCAACAGCTGGACGCCGGCCGCAAAGACGAATTCGGATAATTCGGCGCTGTAAACCGACGGGAGCGGTTTGCCGACCAGGGCGAGCACGTCGCTGACGCCGTGCTCGGCGTCATTCGCCTGATCGGCCTTTTCGGCCGAGAAGCAGATGCCGCGCATGCCGCTGCCGAGCAGTGTGCGCAGCTTGTCCTTGGCCGTCACTACCGCGACCTTGGTCCCGGCCTGCGAAAACCGCGCCAATATCGTTTCTGCGCGCAGATAGCGCGCATCGTTCATCATTACTTCCTGTCCGGTATCGCGGTCGAAGAAAAAATTGCCGCAGATCCCGTGCACCGAAGGCGGCGCGCCGGTGACGATCGAAATATTGTTCGGATTGGTGAAGCTCGGCACGACGCAGTCGCCGAGCAGCGAGGTTCCGCGATCGCACATGCGACGCAAAAACGGCGCGGCGCCGGCTTCGATCGCCTGCGTGATGTAATCGGGCTCGCAGCCATCGATGCACAGCACGACCAGCGGTTGCTCCGGCGCGCGATAGGTGCGGCCGTTGACGGCAACCGGCGAGCTCATTTGTCGACTACCGGTCGCGCGGAACGCACCGCGCGCGGCTTATCGCTTGCAGCGTAGAGCCGATGCATGCGTTCACGGCTCGCCATCACGTGGTCGTACAGGGCGCGGCCGGCTGCCCCCGCCTTACCCGCTGCGATCTGGTCGACGATCTCGCGGTGCTCGCGCGTCGAGACCGCCAGGGTGTCACCCTGCGCCAATGTCGCCCGCCGGAAGAGTCTCAGCTCGTTGGCCAGCCGGCGATAGATAAGCAATAGCTTGGCGTTGCCGGCCAGCGTGACCAGCCGGTCGTGGAAGTCGAGGTTCGCCGCGAGGTAATTGTCGACGTCGTTGCGTGCCGTGGCCTTTTCCATGCGCGCTATGTCGCCGCGAAGCGCACGCACGGCTTCGGGGTTTGCTGTCGCGGCGACCCTGCGGCCGACGAAGTCGTCGAGCACGGCGCGAAGCTCGTAGATGTCGTCCGCTTCGTCGATCGGAATCTGGCGCACATAGACGCCGCGATTCTTTTCCAGGCGGACGAGCCCCGACTCCTCGAGCGCTCGAAACGCCTCACGCACCGGCCCGCGCGACACGCCCAGCGCCTTGGCGAGCAGTGCTTCATTGAGCTTGGAGCCGGGAACGATGTCGCCAGCCAGGATCATCCGTTCGAGCTCGCGCTGCACGAGCCCCGGCAGTGAATTCGATTGCAGCAGGACGATCGAGGCGCCGACGCCGGCGCTTGGCACCGCGCGTGCAGAAAGGGCCGTCGCCTCGATGCGCGCGGAACGGCTGGCCCTGCCGGCGGCCGCTGCCGCGCGTGCCGCGGCCGGCTTCAACAGCTTGAGCATGTTCGGCTCATGTTGCCTATTGGACGCCGCCAGGTGTAGATTGTCAACAATCTGCAAAAGGTCCCCAATCCCTCATGCCAGTCCCCGCGCGAAGCCGGGTCGTCATCATCGGCGGCGGCATCATCGGCTGCAGCATTGCATATCACCTCGTTAAACGCGGGCAGCGCGACATCGTTCTGCTCGAGCGTCTGCAGCTGACTCACGGCGCGACGTGGCATGCCGCTGGTCTCGTCGGTCAGTTGCGCAGCAGTAGCAATCTGACCCGATTGATGTGCTATTCGGCCGAGCTTTACGGCAAGCTGGAGGCCGAAACGGGGCAGGCCACCGGCTGGCACGGCGTAGGCAGCTTGCGTCTTGCTTCGTCGGCCGCGCGCTGGCAGGAGCTGAAACGCTCGGCGACGATGGCCAAGGGCTTCGGCTTTCATGTCGAGCTCGTCTCGGCGCGACAGGCGCGCGAGCTGTTTCCGCTGCTCGAGCCTGCGGGCGTCGTCGGCGCGGCATGGATCGAGGGCGACGGCTATGTCGACCCGACCAGTTTGACCAACGCCTACGCCGCCGGTGCCCGCGCCGGCGGCGCACAGCTGATTCAGGGTGTGACAGTTACCGCGCTGAGGAAAAGGGGCCGGCGGATCACGACAGTCATCACCGATCACGGCGAAATCGAAACGGAAATCGTAATCAACGCCGGAGGCATGTGGGGTCGTGAGATCGCCGCGATGGCCGGGACGCGCGTCCCCGCTTGCGCAGTCGAGCATCAATACCTCGTGACCGAGAAAACCGGACAAATTCCGGCCGATCTGCCCACCTTGCGTGATCCCGACGGCAACTTCTATGTCAAGCCGGAACCTGGCGCGCTCGCGGTCGGAGGCTGGGAATCGAACACGCTGCCGTGGGGCGCCAATGGCATCGCAAAGGATTTCGGACCGGAATTGCTGCAGTCTGATTTCGATCGCTTTGGGCCGATTGCCGAAGCGGCGTCGGCACGAATTCCGATGCTGAACGAGGTGGGCATCCGCCAGCTTATCAACGGTCCGATCCCGATCACGCCGGATGGGGAGCCGATCATCGGATTGAGTCCCGAGGTCGACAACTTCTACCTGTGCTGCGGCTTCACCTCCGGGATCGCCGCGTCCGGGGGCGCCGGTTGGGTGACGGCGAACTGGATTGTCGACGGCGACCCCGGCATGGACCTGTGGCCGTTCGACGTGCGCCGCTTCGGTACACCGCATTCGGTTCGGCAGTTCATGTACGAGCGCGCCGTCGAAAGCTACGGCCGCTATTACTCCATCGCGTGGCCGACTCACGAGCCCAAAGCGGGCCGCGACGCTCGCCGGAGTCCGTTGCATGCGACCCTCGGCCACGCGGGCGCGGTGTATGGCAACAAGTTCGGCTGGGAGCGCCCCAACTGGTTCGCACCCGCGGGTACACCCGCAGTCGACGTGCTTTCGTTCGAGCGCGGGCCCGCGTTCGACGCGGTCGGCGTCGAACATCGCGCGGTCCGCGAGCGCGTCGCGCTGATCGACATGAGCTCGTTCTCGAAGTACGAGGTCCGCGGGCCGGGCGCGCTGGCATTGCTGCAGAAGCTGGCGGTCAACGAGCTCGATCGCGGCATCGGAACGATCGTCTATACGCAGCTATGCAATGCGCGGGGTGGCATCGAGGCCGACGTTACCATCACACGGCTCGCCGACGACCGGTTCTATTTCGTGACGGGCAGCGCTTTAGGCGTGCGCGACCGATCGACGATCGAGCGTCAACTGCCGGCCGACAGAAGCGTCGAAATTGTCGAGCACACGTCGGCCAAGGCGGTCCTCAACCTTTGCGGTCCGCGCTCGCGCGAAGTGCTGGGCCAACTTTGCACGGCGCCGCTCGACAACGAGCAGTTCCCGTATATGACTGCACGCGAGATCGATGTCGGTTATGCGCCGGTGCTGGCATTGCGCGTGACCTACCTTGGCGAGCAGGGTTACGAACTCCATGTTGCGGCGGAGTACGCGACATATCTGTACGAGCGCTTGTGGGCAGCCGGCGAGAGTTTTGGCATCGCCAACGCCGGCTACCGCGCGATCAACAGCCTGCGCCTCGAGAAGCACTATCTGGTATGGGGCGCGGACATCACGCCGGACTACAATCCGTACGAGGCCGGGTTGGGCTTTTGCGTGGCCGGGAACAAGGGAGACTTTATTGCACGGGCAGCGCTGGCCGAGGTGAAGGCGAAAGGGCCGAGGCAAAAGCTCGCCTGGTTCACCGCACCGGGCGAGATAAGCATGTTTGGCGGAGAAATCGTGCTCTCCGCGGACCGCACGCTCGGCCGCGTCACCAGCGCCGGCTACGGCTATACGGTAGGCCGTAATATCCTATGTGCCTATCTTCCCGCCGACGAGCCTGCCCAATCCGAATACGAGGTCGAAGTCATGGGCGTACGCTACCCCGCGTTGCGGCATACGCGGCCGTTATACGATCCGGAACGCAAGGCCATTCTCGCCTGAGCGCGTCCGCTCGCGGCGTCGACCCTTGCCTGCACCCCAGTCCTATCCTTTCAGGAGCCCACTATGTCCGCTCTGGCCCCCGAACTCGACACCCTGCTCGGCTCGCGCCGTGACGGGCACGGCTTGCCGCGCGCCTTCTATCAAAACGATGCGCTCTACGCGCTCGAGATGCAGAAAATCTGGTACGACGGCTGGCTGTTCGCCGGGTTTGCGTTCGAGATGCCGAAGCCGGGCGACTTCCTGACCTTCACCGTTGACTCCTCTCCGGTGCTGGTGATTCGCGACGACGACGGCGAGGTCCGGGCGTTCCATAACGTCTGCCGCCACCGCGGCACGCAGCTCTGCCGGACCGAAGCAGGGCACGTCCGCGCGATCGTTTGTCCCTACCATAGCTGGACGTACTCGCGCCAAGGTGATCTTATCGCCTGCCAGGGAATGCACGACGTCGACAAATCCGTGCTGGGATTACGCCGCCTGCACGCCGAAGTCTGCGCGGGGCTCATCTATGTGTCGCTGTCCGAAGCCCCACCGGACTTCGCGCCGTTGCGAGCCAAGTTCGAGCCAGCTGCGCGCCCTCAGGGATTCGACCGCGCCAGGATCGCCAAAATCACCGACTACGAGGTGGAATCCAACTGGAAGCTGGTCTGGGAGAACAACCGGGAATGTTTCCACTGCGTCGCCCGGCATCCGCAATACGTCAAGGCGAACTTCGACGTGTACGAGGAACAGTATGCGAGCGATGCGATACGGCAGAAGATGGCCGCCGCGGTCGAACGCACACAGTCGAAATGGGCCTCGCAAGGCATATCGATCACGCACGCGCATGGCGGGCTGGCGCCGTTTCCCGACCCGGATCACGACTTGTGGTTCGCGGCCGATCGCACCGTGCTGGTCGAAGGCTTCGACACCGAGTCGATGGACGGCCGACGGGTTGCGCCGCTGATGGGCGATTACCCGGACTCCGATGTCGGTGTGCTCCGGATGCGCAGCATGCCGAATTTCTGGGTCCACGCGAGTTGCGACCACGCGGTCGCCGCGCGGCTCTTGCCTGCGGGCCCCAGGACCACAAAAATTCGCGCCTACTGGCTCGTCCGCGACGATGCGCGCGAAGGCGAGGACTACCAGCTCGACCAACTGCTGCCTTTCTGGCAACTGACCAACGAGCAGGACTGGGAAATCTGCAAGTGGCAGCAGAAAGGCGTCGATTCCATCGGCTACCAGCCAGGACCGCTGTCGCAGCGCAAGGAATACAACGTGGACGCATTCATTCGGTGGTATCTGAAGCAGATGCGGTCCGCCGGTCGGGGTGTCGCGCGACCGCTGACGCGAGCGGCGTGATCGGCTTGCTCTTGCCGGGTCCTCGGTGTAGCTTGTCAACAATCTGCAATACCGCACCGGCACTCTACGGCGCGGCGCTCACGCCGAGTTTCGATCATTTGCCTCGGATAGCGTGACGGGCGTAGCATTTTCCAGTTTTTCGGCAATCACCATGGCAGGGGAGAGCATCATGCAATTCGCAGCAACCAAGGGATGGCGAAGCATTGCGATGACCGTCGCAGCGGGAGCAGCGCTGTGGGTGATGCCCGCAGCGGCGCAAAAGACCGAGATTCTGGTCTATACGGCGATCGAGACCGACCAGATCAAGGCGTATCAGGAAGGGTTCAACAAGGCCTATCCGGATATCGAACTCAAATGGGTGCGCGACTCGACGGGCGTCATTACGGCCAAGCTGATCGCCGAGAAGGCCAACCCGCAAGCCGACGTCGTGATGGGTCTTGCGGCGACCAGCCTCGTCGTCCTGGACCTCGACGGCATGCTGCAGCCGTATGCGCCGGCCAACCTGGCGGCGATCAGTCCGCAGTATCGAGACTCCCGCAACCCACCGATGTGGTTCGGGATGGACGTGTGGGGAGCGACGATCTGCTTCAATACGGTCGAGGCGGCCAAGCAGAACTTGCCCAAGCCGGCGACTTGGAAGGACCTGACCAAGCCCGTGTACAAGGGCAAGATCGTAATGCCTCATCCTGCGTCGAGCGGCACCGGTTTTCTGGATGTGACGGCGTGGATGCAAATGTGGGGCGAGGCGGACGCGTGGAAGTACATGGATGCGTTGCACGAGAACATTGCCCAGTACACGCATTCGGGCTCAAAGCCCTGTCGTCAGGCTGGCGCCGGTGAATTTCCGATCGGCATTGCGTTCGAGTACCGGGCCAGCACCACCAAGGCATCCGGGGCCCCGATCGATCTGATCTTCCCGACGGAGGGCCTGGGCTGGGACCTCGAAGCGGTCGGCATCATGAAGGGCACGAAGAAGCTCGACGCGGCCAGAAAGTTCGCCGACTGGTCGTCGTCCAAGGAGGCTGCGGCGCTCTACGCCAAGAACTACGCGATCGTCGCGATTCCGGGAATCGCGCAGCCGTTGCCCAACATCCCCGCCGACTACGAAAAGCGTCTGGTCAAGAACGACTTCGCGTGGGCCGCGAAAAATCGCGACAGGATCCTCGACGAGTGGAACAAGCGCTACAACGCCAAGGCGGAGCCCAAGTAGCCGGATGAGCGTGCGCCCCGCCCCGGGGCGCACTTCCTGCCATTCAGACCGCCGTCCTGCGTCCGGCGCGATATCGAGGAGCGCTGGTGCCCGAGACTGAATCGACAGGGACCCCCTATCTCAAGCTGGCCGGCGTCCGCAAGACGTTCGGCCAGTTCACCGCGCTCGAGGAAATCGAGCTGGCGATCCATCGCGGCGAACTGGTGATCTTTCTCGGACCGTCCGGCTGCGGCAAGACGACGCTGCTTCGCATCATTGCCGGCCTGGAGACGCAGGATACCGGCGTCATAGTGCAGAACGGGCGCGATGTTTCGCGGTTGCCGGCGATCGATCGCGACTACGGCATCGTATTCCAGTCGTACGCATTGTTTCCGAATCTCACGATCTTTGACAACGTTGCCTATGGGCTGGTCAACCGGCGCAAAGGCCAGGACGAGATCAAGCGCCGGGTCGCCGAACTGCTGAAGCTGATCGGCCTGCCCGGCGAGGGCGCGAAATATCCGGGGCAGTTATCGGGAGGACAGCAGCAACGCATCGCCCTCGCGCGAGCGTTGGCGACGGCGCCGGGATTGCTGTTGCTCGATGAGCCATTGTCGGCGCTCGATGCCTTGGAACGCGTGCGGCTGCGCGGCGAAATCCGCTCGCTGCAACAGCGGCTCGGCGTGACGACGATCATGGTGACGCACGACCAGGAAGAAGCCCTGTCGATGGCCGACCGGGTCGTGGTAATGAATCGCGGCTCGATCGAGCAGGTCGGGACACCGCAGCAAATCTATCGCGAACCGGCATCGGCTTTCGTTGCCGATTTCGTGGGCAAGGTGAACGTGCTCTCCGCGGTCGCGGAAGGAGCGGGGCGCTTTCGCGTCGGCAATCTTCTGGTCGACGGTGTAGCGGGCGACGCGGGGATCGCGCCGGGGACCACCGTCAAGCTTTATCTGCGGCCCGAGGACGTCCTGGTCAATGGCGCCGCGACGCTGTCGAACCGCGCGCGCAGTCAAGTGACCAAGATCGAGTTTCTAGGCGCCTTTTGTCTGGTAACCGTGGTGATCGATGGCGCCGGGGGCCAGCCGCTCCTGATCAACATCTCGCGCCACGATACCGACGCGATGGCGCTCCGCGAAGGCTCGGGTCTCGACGTCGCGCTCCCCGCCGAATGCGTGCGGCTCCTGGGCTGAGCGCGGGCTTCACCGATGGGCACCGTCCTCGCACCGACCGCGCTTGTCGGCCAGCGCGTCAGGCCCTTGGCGCACTGGCAGGACCGTCTCGCGCAGGGTCTCTTGGTCGTCGTGTGCGCGGTACTGGTGATCTTTCTGCTGGCGCCGCTGTTCACGATTCTGGTCAAGAGTGTCGAGGATCGCAACGGCGCGTTCGTGGGTCTCCTGCAGTTCCGCGAGTACCTCGCCACGCCGTCGCTGCGACAATCGATATCGAATACCTTGTGGGTCGCGTTTGCGGTCACGGCGATCACCATCCCGCTCGCCTTCACCTTCGCCTATGCGCTGACCCGAAGCTGCATGCCGCTCAAGGGCATGTTCCGGGTCATTGCGCTCACTCCCATTCTCGCTCCCTCGCTGCTGTCGGCGATCTCGTTCATCCAGTGGTTCGGCAACCAGGGTGTGCTGAAAGCGTTGCTCGGCGGCAAGCAGGTCTACGGTGCGCTCGGCATCATCATCAGCTCGGTGTACGCGACGTTTCCCCATGCGCTGATGATCGTCCTGACCGCGCTGTTGCTGGCAGACCGCCGCTTGTATGAAGCGGCCGAGTCGCTGGGCACCCCTACGCTCAGGAAATTCCTGACCATCACCCTCCCGGGCGCCAAATACGGCCTGGTCAGCGCGGCGATGGTCGTGTTCTCGTACACCGTCAGTGACTTCGGCATTCCCAAGATCATCGGCGGCAATTTCAACGTGCTGGCCGTCGATATCTACAAGCAGGTCATCGGCCAGCAGAACTTCAACCGCGGAGCAGTGGTGAGCCTGCTGCTGCTGCTGCCCGTGGTG
>DASYJB010000071.1:0-1983 GCA_035996965.1 Casimicrobiaceae bacterium
CCTTTTGTTCCTGGGCATCGAGCTCGGCATGCCGGCGGGATTGTCATCGCTGGTCATCCAGCTGCAGGTCTTTTTCACCATTGGCCTCGCGATCGCATTTCTCGGCGACCGGCTGCAGCGGCACAACCTGATCGGTGCGGCGATCGCCGCTGCGGGCATCGTCCTGCTCGCCACGTTCAAGCTCTGGAGTGGGCTCGGATCGACGTTCATCGGCTTTGTGCTGGTGATCGTCGCCGCCGTCGCATGGGCAGTCGGCAATATCATCGCCAAGCGAGCCGCGGGCGCGCACGAGCCGGATATGTTCGCGCTGATCGTCTGGTCCAGCCTGATACCACCGCTTCCGCTCGCGTTGCTCTCCTACGCGTTCGAAGGCGGCTTAGGCGTCTGGGATGCGGTCGCCTCGGCCGGCGCGCTGACCTGGGCCTGCGTTTTCGTTCTTGCCTGGGGAGCGACGCTGTTCGGCTTCGCCTCGTGGGCCGCCCTGCTGCATCGCTATCCGACCGGATTGATCGCGCCGTTCGCGCTGCTGATCCCCGTATCGGGACTGGCCAGCGGCGCGATTTTTCTGGGCGAATCGCTGGCGCCGCTGCAGGCGCTCGGCGTCCTGCTGGTTTTCGCCGGGCTCGCCGAAAATGTCTTCGGCGCGGACTTGCGGGCGTGGCTCGCGCGGCGCCGCTAGTCCGTCCTAGCGCAAGACGACCGTCTTCTGCCCGTTCAGGAACGCGCGGTGCTCGAGGTGATATCTGACCGCGCGCGCCAACGCGAGGCATTCGACGTCACGCCGAGCTCCACCAGGTCGTCGTCGGCGACGGTTATCCCGCGGCCGGCACGTCGATGACGCGCGGCACATGTTTGGTCGCGCGCAGGAACACCTCGAGGTCGGCGTGCGCGAGTATCACCGTCGCGGTGTTGGTCAGCGGGTGCGCGTGCACGGCGTCCGCTTCCCAGAGCGAGCGATCCAGCACGAATTCGACGGCGCCGGAGACGTCGTTGACCAGCGCCAGCAGGCTGACCGACCCCGGCGTGATCGCAAGATGCTTGTGCAGCCGCTCCGGCGAAGCGAACCCCAGCCGTCCGGCGCTCAATGCGGCACCGAGCGCATTGAGGTCGACGCTCCGCGCGGCGGGCACGGTCACCAGGAAATGTCGCGCCCCCTTCTTGTCGCGCAGAAACAGATTTTTGGTCTTGGCCCCGGGCAGCGCAGGCACCAGGTGGTCCGATTCCTCGACGGTCATCACGGCCGCGTGCTCGTGGCGCGCAGCGGTGATGCCATGCTGGCGCAGGAAGTCGTCGATGTTCATAAGCGGGTCAAAGAGGGGGCCGATCGCCCGCAGTAGAAAAATGTTTCAGATGTTTCGGCGCGGCGCGAGTAGCCTTGCCCGGGGCGCGCGCGGTGCTAAACTGTCCGACCCGGACCCAGAGTGGGCAAAGTCGCATGGATGGAGCAGCGTGGATAGCCTGAGCAAGCCACTTACGGACGCGAAATCCGAAGGCTCGGACGCCGAAGCCGAAACGCCTGCCGCGCTGCATCGCGCGGTGCGCGAGAACCTGATCCGCTACGGTGCAGAATTTCATCCCGAGTTCATCGTCCGCGCCCGCGGGTCGTACCTTTACGACGAGAACGGACGCGCAATCCTCGATTTTACCTCGGGGCAGATGTGCGCCACGCTCGGCCACAATCACCCGGCAATCGTCGCCGCGATCGAAAAGAGCTGCCGCGAGGTGCTGCATCTGTTCAGCGGCATGCTTTCGCCGGCGGTCGCAGCACTCGCCAGGCGCATGTCGGCGATGCTGCCGCGAAGCCTGTCCAAGCTGATCTTTCTCAATACCGGCGGCGAAAGCAACGAAACGGCGCTGCGTCTGGCGAAGAAATTCACCGGCGGCTTCGAGGTCGTCGGTCTCGACGGCTCGTGGCATGGCACGACCGCGGGAGCGAGCTCGAACACCTACGCCAGCGGCCGGCGCGGCTACGGGCCGACGATT
>DASYJB010000072.1:0-12796 GCA_035996965.1 Casimicrobiaceae bacterium
TAACTTTCATCGCGGCGACGATGCGACAGGTCTGCTCGCATGGTGAAAGTTAACCTGTCCCCTGAGACTCGCGCTCGAGCAGCGCGCGCTTGCGCTCGACACCCCAGCGATAGCCGGCCAGCGCGCCGTCGTTGCGCACGACGCGATGGCAGGGAATCGCCACCGCCAGCGCGTTGGCGCCGCAGGCCTGCGCGACCGCCCGCACCGACTTCGGGGCGCCGATCCGCCTGGCGATATCGGCATAGCTGGCGGTCGTGCCGGCCGGGATCTCGCGCAGCGCCTGCCAGACCCGCTGCTGGAACGCGGTGCCTCGCACGTCCAGCGGCAGGTCCAGGCCCAGGCCCGGCGCCTCGACCATTCCGACCACTTTCGCGACCAACTGCTCGAAGCCGGCATCGCCGCCGATCAGATCGGCGCGAGGGAATCGATCCTGCAGCTCGCGCGCCAGTGCGTCCGGATCGTCGCCGATCAGGATCGCGCACACACCGATCTCGCTTGCCGCGACGAGGATCGCGCCGAGCGAGCACTCACCTATCGCGAACCGTATGTCGGTATCGGCGCCGCCGGCGCGGTAGCGCGAAGGCGTCATGCCCAGCACGTCGTTGGATTGAGCGTAAAAGCGTCCGTTGGAGTTGTATCCGGCGCCATAGATTGCTTCGGTCACCGTCCCGCTGCGATCGAGCTCGGCACGCACGCGCCGTGCGCGATGCGCGGCGGCATAGGCCTTCGGCGTCAAGCCGGTCGCCGCTTTGAACACGCGATGCAGGTGGTAGACGCTCAAGCCCGACTCTTGCGCCAGCGCCTCGAGGCTCGGCGCCTGCTCGGCGCTTTCGATAAAGCGGCAGAGCCTCGCTACGGTGGCCGCGTGCTGCTCGACCAGCGGCGGCCGGTCCGGCCGGCAGCGCAGGCACGGTCGGAAACCCGCGCGCTCAGCGTCGGCCGCCGTCAGATGGAACGCCACGTGTTCCGGCCGCGCCTGGCGGGCGGCGCACGAGGGCCGGCAGTAGACGCCGGTCGTGCGGACCGAATACAGAAAGCCGCCGTCAGCGGCCGGGTCGCGCGCGAGGACCGCCGCCCAACGCGGGTCGTCCATCGTCGCCGCGGCCCGTGCAGTGCTCTTCGAAGTCGTCTTCATGTTCAATCCTTTCAGCTCATCATCATCGATGGCTGAAATTTAACCCCCGGCCCAAGGCCTGCGCACTCCGCGTCTTGCTTTCGAATCCGGTTCGACCGGGCTCATCGGCACCGGCGTCAGCGGTGCCGGGTAAACTAGTAACGCCGGCGTCCCGTCCGGTTTCGCTCGATTCCGTTACCGCCACCGCATCGCGCCATGAATCAGGCCCTGCAGCAGATCCCGGAATGGCACGACGTCGACGCCGCCGTCTTCCGAAACGAGATCGCTACCGTTTATCGACCCGCGGTGCTTCGGGGCATCGTCCGGCATTGGCCGGCGGTGCGGCACGCGATCGAGTCGCCGCGGTCGTTTTGCCAGTACCTGAACGGCTTCGACAGCGGCAAGCCGGTCGACGTGCTGCTGATGCCACCGCATGTCAAGGGCCGGATTTTCTACAACGACAAGATGACGGGCTTCAATTTTACGCGCGAGCGGCAATCGATTTCCGCAATCAACGACAAGCTGCTGCGCTATTCGGCATTCCAGAATCGGCCCTCGCTCGCCGTACAGAGCGCGCTGATCGCCGATTGCCTGCCGGGATTCGCCGAGCAGAACCGGCTGGCGGTGCTGGACGAAACGATCCTGCCGCGGATCTGGCTCGGCAGCTCGGTCACTACGCCCGCGCACTTCGACGAGTCGAACAATATCGCCTGCGTCGTCAGCGGCCGGCGTCGCTTTACGCTGTTCCCGCCCGAACAGGTGGCCAATCTCTACGTCGGCCCGCTCGACTACGCGCCGACCGGCACGCCGATCAGCATGGTCGCATTCCGCGAACCCGACTTCCAGTGCTTTCCACGCTTCCGCGACGCATTGGCGGCCGCGCAGGTCGCCGAGCTCGAGCCGGGTGACGCGCTGTACATCCCCACCCTGTGGTGGCATCACGTCGAATCGCTGGCCAGATACAACGTGCTGGTCAACTACTGGTGGAAGGGATCGCTGGGATCGACGACAAGGCCCGATTCGGCGCTGGGTTGCCTGTTGCACGGCCTGCTCGCGCTCAAGAACCTGCCGCCCGAGCATCGCGCGGCGTGGAAAGCGATTTTCGACTATTACATTTTCAGCGCCAGCGAGGACCAGGCCGCGCACATTCCCGAGCACCGCCGCGGCGTGCTGGGGAAGATGTCGCCGGAGCTGACCCAGCAGCTGAAAGCCTTCCTGGCCAATCAGCTGCAGCGCTGAGGGTCGGACCGCGTCCTGCATCGCCGGCACGCAACCTTCGATGCCGACTGCCACTCCAATCGGCATGCACCGTGCTCGCAGGTCCCAACCAGCCGCCGCCGGTCCCCTCCGCAGCCGCGCGCTTGGGCAGGGCGCGCCCCGACGCCGCCGTGTCGCCGGATGGACGCTGCTGGCGGCGGCGTTTCTGCTGTTGCTGATTACGAACGGCGCGGCCGCGCGCGAATGGCATTTCGACGTCAGCCTCGACGGGCTGCCGATCGGCACCCACGACATTTCCCTTCAGGAGAACGGCAATGCGCGATCGGTGGCGAGCGACATGCGCTTTCGCGTGTCGCTGCTCGGTTTCGAGGCCGGTAGCTACGAGCAGCACGAGGAAGAAACCTGGCAGCACGATTGCCTGACCCGGATCGACACGAGGACGGTCGAAAAAGGCAAGGTCACGACCGTCGCCGGGCGCCTCGAAGGCGGCAATTTCGTGATCGACGGACCGGGAGCGCAGCAGCGGCTGCCGGCCTGCGTGATGAGCTTTGCCTACTGGAATCCGCGGGTGTTGAAGCAGACCCATCTGATCAACGTGCAGACCGGCGCATCGACGCCGATCACCGTCCATGCGCTGGACAAGGAAGCATATACGCTGCGCGGCGCATCGGTCGAGGCAACGCACTATCGGATCGACACCGCACGCAACCGCCTCGATGTCTGGTATGCGCCGGACGGCGAGTGGATCGGACTGCGCTCGACCTCGCAACAAGGCCACGTCCTCGCTTATCGGCTCAAGTAGCGCCGCTGTCGCGCCGTCCTAGTCGTTCGTTCGTCGGCTTCCTTGCAGGGCGCAAATCCGGAAACCTCCCCGCGACATCATGTTGAACTCTCCGCTATCGTGAGGAGAGTCGGCAGCAGGTCGTAGCGCATTCCTCCTCCCATCGAAGCACAGCTCGGCAGCGTCCCTACGGCGTAGGCTATCGCTACCGCGATGACCCATCTCGATATACGGCGGATCGGTTCCATGGCGCTTCTCCCGCGGGCTGGGCACGGCGCCGTCGATCGCTCGTGATGGCGCGTCGTAGTGGCCAACAGCGGACCCGCAGTCGCTATTCCAGCCGTAAGAACATGGCGGTGCGATTCGTGTACGCCTCCTGCGCAAGCGTGGCCGCGGGAATCGAGCAAAGAAATACTGCCAGCCAAAGGCTTGATCAAATGGTTGTCATGACGTGTTCCTCTTCTATTTTTCGGCAACGAATACGTTGACCGAACTGCTAGCATCGGCCTTGCAGCAGCGGTCGAGGCGGCCAATCCCCGCGCGATCGACCGGGTGCGATTTCGCCAATGGCGGCATTAATAAACGTTGGAAACAAACGAAAATGACGACACGTGTTGCGCCGATCACCCCCGGGTCCCGCCCTGAGCTCGCGGCGATCGAGGCCGCTATCCTCGCCGAGCGCGGCGAGATTCTTCTGCTCTACCGGGTCCTGCTGAACAGCGCGCCGCTCGCCGCGGGCTGGGAGCAGATGCTGACGGCGGTGCGCAACCGCAGCTCACTTGCCGCGGATCTGCGCGAGCTGGTGATTCTTCGGGTGGCCGTGCTCAATCGTGCGCCGTTCGAATTCGACGCCCATCTGCCGTTGGCGCGCAAGGCCGGCATCGGTGAAGCGAAAATCGCCGCCTTGCACGCGAAGGATATCGGCGACGAATTCACGCCGCTCGAGCGCGCGGTTCTGACGCTGACCGACACGATGACCCGTAACATTCAAGTGCCCGATGCGCAATTCGAGCCGCTGCGCCAGCACTTCGATGCGCGCGGGTTGGTCGAGCTGGTGGCGACGGTTGCGGCGTACAACATGGTCTCGCGCTTCCTGGAAGCGCTCAACATCGGGCATTGACTGCTCTCTCATTTGGCCGCTGACCGCTGGCTACCGGCCGCTACCAGCGGCAGCCGCCGTCGCCGATCGAGCTCGCCAGCAGCGCCGGGACGGCGAGCAAGCCCATACCGGCATAGGCGGTGCGGCAATCGGGCTTGATCGCCTTTTCCAGGGCAGTGCTTTCCTTGGATTTCCTTTCCGGCGGCGGCGGCAGCGCCGGGATGATGCCGCGCGTGCTCGTCGACTCGCTCGCTATTTCGCGCGCCCGTTGACGCGCAGCCTCCATGTCGATGCGAGGGGCGCCCGATTCGCCCGGCGGCGCCGCGACATCGCGCCTCGGTTTGAAAATATCTTCGTCGGGGCCGGGCGAACCCAGGCGCAGTCGAGGCGGCTCCGTTGTCGCGCCCGGCACGGCGCGCGCGCCGGGCACCGGCGCCGGTACTGCGACCTCGGGCGTTGCCGGCACCGGCGCCGGCTTGGCACTCGCAGGCGGCGCAGCCCGCTCGACCTGCGATGGAGCCGCCTCGGGAGGCGCGGCCAGCGGCGCGACCGACGGATTTGGCGCGACCAGGTTCGGCGATGGTGCCAGCTCCTGGTCGATCTGCGGCACCGCGAGGCGATCGATCGGCGCCGGAACGATCGGCGCCTCACGGGGCGGAACCTCGACCGGCGGCGCGAGGGCCTTGGGTGTCGCCGGAACGGCCAAGCGCTCGATCGGCGCGGCGGCAGGGGCCGGCGCAACCCGCGGTGCGAGCTCGATCGGCGGGGCGAGCTCATGCTGAATGGCTGGCGCCGACAGTCGTTCGATCGGCGCCGCGGGGGCCGGCGGGATTACGGGTGGCGCGATGTCGAGCGGTGCGGCAAGCGCGGGCGGATTCGGCGGCGGCGCGAGGCGCTCGATCGTCGGCGGCGCAACCGGCGCGATCAGCGACTTATCTACCTCCTGTGGCGCGCGCAAATCGATGCGCGGCAAGGGCTCGACCGCTGGCGGCATCGGCGGCGCGGCCTCGGGCTGCGCCTGACCGGATGCAGGGGTGGCGGGCTCGATCGGCGTGGGCTCGCTGGTCGTCGCCGGTTCGATGGCGGGCATCGGCTCGCTGCGCCCCGGCGCCACTGGCGCGAGCTGCGGGTCGGCGCGTTGCAACAAAGCGCGTCCGGTCGCCGTCTCTGCACCCGGTCCCGCTCGCAGGCCGGCATCGGGCAGACTCGGCTGCCGACGCAAGGTCACGTCAAGCACATCGAGCACCCCCTCGCCGCGTCCGGCGCCGCCGCCGTGCGAGGTGCCGAAAAGAATGACGATGGTGGCGTGCAGCAGCATCGAGAGCAGCACGAACCGCACGAGGGCGGGCTGCGGCGCGTCGGCGCGCCATCGCCACTGCGTTGCCGAACTTCCTGACGTGATCACTCTCTTGTTTCGCTTGCGATGCCTGGCCGAACGGCTGCTAGCTTACCTCGTTCGCCAACCGGGCAGTCACGGTCCGGCCAGCGCCCCGGGCGAAGCCCTCGGATCCCGGGCACGGGATTTGCGGGGTGAGGGGTGGAGACAGGCCCGGCCGAATGGCAGCGAGCACCTGATGCCGGAAGGCGGGCCGAAACGAATGCCAGGCGGTTTGGCCAGCAATATCAACGGCGGATCGAAACAGAGGCGCCGGGGGAAGACTGGAGAAGGCAAGCCTGGGCCAGTGACGCAATGCGTCGCAATGCAGCGTATTTGGTGCAGCGCGACCCTGCGGCCCTGGCAACGAACTACGGCTAGAAGACGGTGGGTTGAATCAGGAGATGCTCGATGCGGAATTCGCTCTATAGGCGGCACGCGCAGTCGCTCGACCGCTGGGGAGGCGGCGGCAACGGCAGGACTGCGATGGCGCGCGTCCTCGGCACGATGGGCTCGCTCAAGTCAGCGCGCGACCGCGCGCTCCCGGCCCGGCCGCGCGAGCTCACTGGCGCCACCGTCCAAACAAAGCGGCTCGAAGCCGAAGCTCCTAGCCGCCTCCGTTACTTGCGCCGCGGCGATCGCCGGCGCATGACTTGCGTCAACGCAGACTTGTCTTGGCGCCGCCGGCCGCGCGGCTGATTGCATCGGCCAGCTGATCGGCGTTCGGATTGTGCGCCCTCGCCGTCATCAGGATGTCAGGCGGCGTGACGGTGCGTCCGTAATAAGCCTGGTTCCAGTTGTCGGCGACGCTGACCACGGTACCGTTCAGGTTCAGTCCACCGTAAACACCCTTCGACCGGCTGAATGCGATCAAGTCGGTAGTGATATCGGCGTTCGCACCCGCACCGATCGGCCCTGCGGAGACACTGGCGTCACCGCCCAGCTTCACCGAATTTGCCATCAGCGAATTCAGGCCCTTGTCGGTCATTACCAAGGTGACGGTTTCCGAAACGTCGATACCAGCCTGGAAACCTACGCTCGCGGTACCGACGTTATAGAACGCGGGGCCTGACCAGCGGCCGCTTTGCGGATTGCGCGAAAACAGCACCGCGCGTCCGCCCGAGCCGCCGAATATCCAGCCTGCCCGCACGATCTTCGGTGCGATCAGCACTGCCTTCGCGTCGCCGAGGTGCCGCTGGAACCACGTCATGTCCGGATCGCGGACGAAATTCGAGAATGTCGTCTGTGCGTCGCGGACCAGTTGATCCTGCTCCGATTGCGCGAACGCCGATCCGGCCGTGGCCGCCAGCGATGCGAGAGCGACCAGCCCTATCCAACGTCGGGCAGCGTGGACTGCTGGAGTTGTACGACTCATATGCCTTCCTTTCGAGATTGATTGCCTACGCGCGCACCATGATCCGGGCGGCGCGGCTGCTGCGTCGCGCTACCGGGAGGCCGCGCGACGACCGGCGCGTTACACTTTCGCGACGCAGAAGCAATGCGCCGAAAGAGCCGGCACCGATGCCGCCAGCTTGCGCGAACGCGTCCCGCGACGGTATCGGTGGAGCGCTGATTTGCCTGTAGGACCGGCGGCGACAGCGCTAAAGCGTCGCGTCAGGCAATCGGATGTCGGCGACGACCGGAACGTGGTCGGACGCCGCGCGCGCGGCAGGACTCGCGTGCACCCACAACCGCTGCAACAGCGCGCGGGGCTCGACCCAGATGCGATCCAGCGCCAACAGCGGGGCACGCGCGGGAAAGCTTCGCGGCGACGGCGTCGCCTCGAAATGAGCGTGCAGCCACCGCAGCGGCCGGCCCCAGAGAAACCATTCGTTCAGATCTCCCATCAGCAGGGTCGGATGCGGCGTCTCGGCCTCGAGTGCCTTCAGCAGGCTGCGCACCTGCGCGCGCCGCTCGGCGGGGCGCAAGCCGAGGTGCGTTGCCAGCACCCGCAACAGCGTGCCGTCGCATTCGACGACCGCGTCGAGCGCGCTGCGCGCTTCGCGGCGCCCATAGGTCAGATCGAGGTGCGTACATTCGACTATTCGGTGGCGCGACAGGAGGCAGTTGCCGTGCGCGCCGGCGGCACGCCAGCGCGCGGGCCCCGCGACGGCGTGAAGGCCGGTGGCGTCGCGCAGTCGCTCCAGCGTGTCGACGCCGTCATGGTTCGCGCCGACTTCCTGCAGCGCGATGATATCGGCGTCGATCTCGGCCAGCACGGCGGCGATGCGCTCGGGCGAAAATTTTCCGTCGCCGCCGACCGCGTCATGGATGTTGTAGGTCGCGACGGTGATGGTCGAGGACGCCATCGCGGCCCGGTCAGTCGGCGCGGGGCGCGGCCTGATCGCTACCGTCGGCAGCATCGCTCCGCTTGAGGCGGGCGCGAACCGCCAGCGTGCCGGCGATCGCGACGCCGGCGACCAGTGCCAGTAGCGCGAATGTAACCGGTCCCGGGTGCCGCACCGCCGCGACGATGCGGTCGACAAAAAAGCTGATGAGAATCGTACCGGGTGCCAGACCCAGGATCGTGCCGATGAGAAAGTCGCGAAAGCCCAGGTGCGATGCGCCGGCCACCAGGTTGATGATCGAAAAAGGCGCGACCGGCACGATGCGCACGAACAGCATCGCGAGCAGGCCGCGCTTGGCGATGCGGCGGGAGAGATCGTTGATCCGTCGCCCGGCGACCCGCCGCACCGCGTCGCGCCCGACCTCGCGCCCGATGCCGTAGACGAATACCGCACTGAGCGTCGCGCCCAGCAGCGAATAGAGCATGCCCAGCCAGGGACCGAACACGATGCCGGTCGCGGCGATCAGCATCGTCACCGGCATCACCAGAAGTCCGCCGAGGACGAAGCCGCCGATGACGATCAGCGGCGCGAACGGGCTTGCTTCGAACCGGTCGCTCAAGCGCACCAGCGACTCGACGTTGATCCATTCGCGCAGCGGCGTGTAGCGCCAGGCCAGCGCCAGCGCGGCGAGCGCGAACAGGATCAACGCGATCGCCACGATGCGTCCGGATGCGGGCTTCCGCTCGCTGCGGGCGACGACGTCGGACAAGAGGCTATCGACGTCGACCGGCTCCGCGGGATCGATCATCGGCTGATCGGCCAGCACCGCGCTCCACTCGTCCTCGGCGGTGACGCCGAGCGGACGCAGCGACCGGCCTTTGTCGCGCAGCGCTTCGATCGCGTCGATCAGCGACCCCTCCTTTTCAATCGCGGCCGCGACCATCGCCGGCTCTCGATCGAGATGCTCACCGAGCAGACGGAATCGCAGCTGCGCAATCGCCGCGCGCACTCGCGGCTCGCCGTTCGCCTCGATCACCAGATTGCATTCGGTGTCGAGGCTCATCGAGCGGGTACTCAGGTTCGCCGAGCCGACCGAGACGATTTCATCGTCGATGACCAGCACCTTGCTGTGTACGTTGAGGCAGCGCGTCGGCGGGGGCGCATCGTCGCCCAGCCAGGGACAATAAAGCCGGTAGCGCCCGCGAGTGTCGGCCTGCACCAGGCGCCGGTGCACGCGCGCCCGTAGTACGCCCATCGTCGAAACCTCGAGCCAGCCGCTTTGCGTCATCGGCGAAACGATGACGATTTCCGGGCCCGCCGGCTCGACCAGCCGCGACTCGAATGCGTCGGCGATCAGGGGCGAGGTGAAATACTGGTTTTCCGCGAAGATCGACGCCTTCGCGCCGGCGATCGCGTCCAGATGCAGCTGCCGCACTTCGGCGACGGCAGGCGCGCCATCGAACGCGGGCTCGGTGCGCACGATCCCGACGTCGACATCGCCGAGCGCGATCGGGGCGCACGCGGGCCACGCCGCGGGCTCGGGGGTGCCTTCGCGCTCCCGTGCGTGGGCCCCGGTCGCGCGGTGCCAGCGCTCGCGCGCCAGCTCTCCGAGCGCACATGCGGCTTCGTCGTCGACCAGTGCTCCGACGTCGTGGAATGGACCGTAGCTGCCGCCATCGGCATTGCGCCGTGCTGGATCGGCTGGCAGATGGCGCGGCGTGTCCCAGCGGTTGCGCGTGAGGTCAAAGCCGCTGACGAACGCCAATGCGTCGTCGACGACGACGAGCTTCTGATGATGCGAGGCGGCGGTCGGATGATGATCGTCGAGCTGGAAATGCAGGCGGTGGCGCTTGGGCCAGCCGAATTTGAGGCGGCCCAGCCATTCGCGTTCGAGCGCGAACAAGAGTGCAAAGTCCCAGCTCAGCACATATACCTGCAGCTGCGGGCGCGCATTGAGCAGCGCGTTGAGAAACTCGCGCAGCGGCTCGGGAAAGCCGTCGTGAGCACCGCCGGGAACCAGCCACATGCGGCTGTCGATGTCCCAGCCCAGAATGAATATGTCACGCTGCGCGCCGGCAAGCGCGGCGCGGACCGCGGTGAAATACTCGCTTCCGTCGACCAGGAAACCGACCCGCGCCGCGTGCGCCAGGCGCCAGCAATTGCGTCCGGGCACGAGCAGACCGCGCGGATCACCGCGCATCCCGGCCTCCGCCTTGGGGGCGCCGGTTTCGAATGGCGACATCGTTGCCGGCGCGTCGTTCACGCGGGGGGCCTCCGCCATCGCTTGCGAGAACTGCGGCTGGAGAACGCGACGGCGACCATCGGCGGACTGCGTTGCGCACCAAGCGCGCTGGCGGATCGACAAGCTTGTTCGCGGCAGATGCCGTCAACGGGATTCGGTAGCACGGGCGTTCCTCCGTCGGGCCGCAGCAACCGCTGCGGTCGATCACGCCTGTCGATCGCAAGCAAGGAGGGTGCCTTCGCCAAAGTCATTGTTTATCAAGCGCAAACAAAAATCGTTCAGAAGCGCCCGCATGCAAGAACTGCTCGCCCGCGTAAGAATTTCCGGTCGCCGCTCGGGCAACCCGGTATCAGAAGTCCGCTCGCGGATGATAGCGCGATGGATGTGCAGGCCCCGGGATCGGCTGTGGTCGCGAACGTGGCTGGGCGATTCCTACCGACAAAAAAGACGGGCCGCGAAGCCCGTCGTCAGGTACTGCCGGTTCGCGGTTTATGGTGCCGTCGTATCCATCGCGCCCCTGAACCGGCGACGGCCGGCGGCGGCGAGCGCCGCCAGTGCAATTCCGATCAGCGGGATCGATCCGGGCTCGGGGTTTTGATGAAGCACGCAGTTGTTGGCTGCAGTGCCAGGCAGGCAAGCGCCGGTGATGGTGAGCTTGTCGATGCCGATCTCCGCCGGCCAGTCGACGAAGGTGAGCGACGTAATCGGATGACCATACCCGGTAAGGTCGAGCGCCGCAGCAAGCGTCCCGATCGCCTGGGGATCCTTCGGCGACGTGGCGGGAATCGTCGCCAGTGCCTTCCAGATCGGCAGGGCGACGCCGTTGACCATCAACTCGATATCGGGCCAATTCGAATTGGTGAGCGAATGGTCGCTACCCCCGCAATCGGTGACGTTGGTGCTCGCCGGGCAACTCGCGTCGGGGAAGATCTCCCAGTCGAACGCGACCGACGTCAGGAAGAAGCCGCCGCCGAAGGTCATCGTGAACGAGTTTGCGGCCGGGCCATAGATGCCGAAGTTGTCGTTGATGATGAACGTGTCGTTGGGTGCGCCATGCGCCACATTGTTGTCGGACGTACCCAGCGTCTTGCCGTTGACGTGGTCTTCGCCGTTGTAGGTCTTGGTCGCGAGCGCGCCGGCGACCGTCACCGGCGTGCCCAAGGTCGCGCTCATGTAGTTGCCGATCGCCGTGGAGTCGGCGGTTGCGCCAAGACCGTTGCCGTGGGTGCCGCTGAGCGTGATCGAATCGAAGTTGAACACTACCGGCGCCGCGGCCGCGGTTAGTGCGAAAAACAGGCCGACCGCTGCGGTGACTGCGAGGGCCGACCAACGGCCCGTGTGCTGAATTACCATAGTGTATGCCTCCCGGTACAATACGCAGCAAGTTACGCGCCACCAAAATAAGTACTGCAAGATCAGCATTTTACAGTTGAAACCTACAGTGAATGTAAAGGACTCCGACAAGCTCGATGCATCCGAGAGCGACGTGCGATCCCCGGGCCGCGATGGCATTTTCCCGTCGTGTTCGGCATCGCTCGCTTCGGCATGCTGATCTTCACGCGCCGAAGGTGCGCGCCGGTACGCTATCGAGCACGGTGATGCCGCGGCCGACGGCGGTATCATGGGTTCCCTAGAAAACGGACCGCCATCGCAGGCAGGTTCGAGGAGGATCGACAGCGACATGGAGGCCACGAAGCAGGCGCGCGGCGCGACGTTTCCCAGTTTGCTGTTGGAGCACGCGCGTGCCCGTGGCGATCGCCCGGCGACCCGCGAAAAGGACTTGGGCATCTGGCAGACCTGGACGTGGAGCCAGGTGGCGGCCGACGTGCGCGCACTCGCCTGCGGTCTTGCCGCGCAGGGCTTCCGGCGCGGCATGCACCTTGCGATCATCGGCGACAATCGGCCGCGGCTTTACTGGGCGATGACGGCCGCGCAGGCCCTTGGGGGAATCCCGGTCCCGATGTACCAGGACGCGCCGGCCGCGGAATTCGTCTATGTGCTGAACGACGCCGAAATCGCCTATGCGCTGGCCGAGGACCAGGAGCAGGTCGACAAGGTGCTCGAGGCGAAGCCGCAGGTTCCGTCCTTGCAGCACGTCTACTTCGACGACGCCAGAGGCTTGCGCAACTACGACAGCGTGTCGAGCCTCGATCGTCTGCTCGAAATCGGCCGCGAATTCGATCGGGCGCATCCCGGATTCTTCGACGCCGAAGTGGCCAAGGGCCGGCCCGACGACGTGTCGATCATGCTTTACACGTCGGGAACGACCGGCAAGCCGAAGGGCGTGTGTCAGACCCATGCGGCCTTCATCGTCGCGGCGCAAGGCGGCTGTGCGTTCGACAAGCTCGGCTCCGGCGACAGCATCCTCGCCTATCTGCCGATGGCGTGGGTCGGCGACCATCTGTTTTCCTACGCGCAGTGGCTGGTCGCAGGCTTCACGATCAATTGCCCCGAATCGAGCGAGACGGTCATGACCGATCTGAAGGAGATCGGGCCCACGTATTATTTCGCGCCGCCGCGCGTGTTCGAAAACCTGCTGACCACGGTCATGATCCGCATGGAAGACGCGAGTGCCATCAAGCGCGCGCTGTTTTCTTTTTTCACGGGAGTCGCGCGGCGCTGCGGGGCGGAAGTGCTGGACGGCAAGCCGGTGAGTCTGGCCGACCGGCTGCTTTACGC
>DASYJB010000073.1:0-3013 GCA_035996965.1 Casimicrobiaceae bacterium
CCCTCGCTTCCGGCACGCGATGCAATCGACGCGTTGTTACTTTCGGTTACACCACGACCCACGCCGCGCTGCTAGACTGTTGTTTTCTTCGGCGGGAGAGCGATGGTGCGACGATTCTTGCTGGCGGTACTGCTTTTCGCAGCGGCGTTCCGCGCGGTCGCTGCCGACTACACCGATATCTGGTTCAACCCGTCGGAACAATCGACTGCAGGGGGAGGCTGGGGTGTCAACGTAGTACAGAGCGATGCCTTCCTGTTTCTGACGTTCTTCGTCTACGGCCCCGACAATAAGCCGACCTGGTATGTCGCAGGCTTGACCCGGGACGCCAACGGCAACTTCAACGGCCAGTTATACGCAACCACAGGCACCTATTTCGGCGCACCGTGGAATCCCGCCGACGGCGCGGGCAGCGCGCAGGTGGGCACCGCGTCGTTCCAACCCACGGACGCGTATACCGCCAACTTGAGCTATGCGTTCACCTCCGGGCCGACCGTGGCCAAGGTGATCCAGCGGCAAACGCTGACATCGGTCCCGCTCGGCGGGTCTTACAGCGGCACGCAGGCCGGTAGCTATTCGAATTGCAACAACAGCTTCGCTTATACCGACCGGTTCGGCCTCGGCGTCTCGCAACCGACAGCCAGCACGCTGACTTTCAGCTTCGCCTACCTGAGCGGCCTGAGTTGTACCTTGTCCGGCACATTCGAGCAGCGGGGCCAGCTCTTTCGGATTCCCACCGCCACCTACCAGTGCTCGGACGGACTGTCGACGACCGCCATGGTCTCCGAGATCAAGGCGACGAACTTCGGCATCGAAGCGAGCATCACCGCGCCGAACAATGCCGGGTGTCGTGAGGACGCCACCTTCTCGGCGGTCTTCGTGCCACCGATCTAGCCAGCGCCGGCGTCGCCGGCGTCGCCGCTCCGGACGGGGTCACGTCCGGAGCGATCGCTGCCTGACGCACTCGTACAGCGAGATCGCCGCGGCGGCCGCGGCGTTCAGCGATTCGAATCCACCCGGCATCGGAATCGTCACGCGCAATCTCGCGGCCGCAACGAGATCGTCCGAGAGTCCCGCGCCCTCGTTGCCGATCGCAATCGCCACCGGTCCGGTGAGGTCGGCCTCGTACAGCGACGTTCCCTCCGCGGCGACCATCGCCACGACCTTGCCGCGATAGGCGCGGGCCCATCCGCCGAGGTCGATGCCCTCGAATATCGCCAGGTGAAAATGCGCGCCCTGCCCCGCTCGCAGCACCTTGGGCGACCAGGCGAACGCGCAATGCGGCGACATGAACACCTGTGCGACGCCGACCGCTGCGGCACTGCGCAGCATCGAGCCGACGTTGCCGGGGTCCTGTACGCCATCGAGCAGCAGGCAGAAATCGGCGGCGCGCTCGACGCCCGGCACCGGCGCGGCGACGACCGCCAGCAAGCCGACAGCGGCCGGCAGCTGCGCGAGCTCGGCCCACGCCGACTCGGCGACGATCAGCGTGCGGGCCGGCGGGACGCGCGCGAGCAGCGCACGGACCGTCGGCCATTCGACGGCGGATTCGGCGACCAGCAACGATTCGGGCGGACCGTAGCGGCGGCAGTAGACTTCGACCAGGTGCTCGCCTTCGAGCACGCAGCGTCCGGATTTGCGACGCTCGCGCGATGAGGCGATCAGGCGCGCCGCTTCTTTCAGGCGCGGATTGTCGGAAGAGCTGATACGCGGCATAAGAGATGAAGACAACGACAGAAAATCATCGGCAACCGCCGCCGCGCGCCCGCACACGGCGCTCCGGAAAATGCGCGCGCACTAACGCGTCGGCAGCGGCCCGGACGCCGGGGCGGGGCCCGGCGACGTCGCGGCCGGAAGCTGGAAGAAGACCTCGTCCTGGCGAATCATGCCGAGCTCCGAGCGTGCGCGCTCCTCGATAGCCTCGGTGCCTTGTTTCAGGTCGCGCACTTCGGCGTCCAGCGCCGCATTGCGCGCTTTCAATCCGGTATTGACGTCTTTCTGCGCCGCAACTTGGCCGTTCAAGTCGCGCACGCGCAGCCATCCTCCCTTACCCAGCCACAGCGGGTACTGGAGGGCCAGGATCAGCACTGCGAAGACGATTCCAAGCAGGCGCAAGCGGAGGCTTTACTTGAGCTGGTAGAACGCAGCGCGACCCGGATAGCTGGCGACGTCGCCCAGGTCCTCTTCGATCCGAAGCAGCTGGTTGTATTTGGCGACGCGGTCGGAACGCGACAGCGATCCGGTCTTGATCTGGCCGGCATTGCTGCCGACCGCGATGTCGGCGATCAGGCTGTCCTCGGTCTCGCCCGAGCGATGCGAGACGATAGCCGTGTAGCCTGCGCGCATCGCCATGCTGATCGCGGCGAAGGTCTCGGTCAGCGTGCCGATCTGGTTGATCTTGACCAGGATCGAATTGGCGACACCGCGGGCAATGCCCTGCTTGAGAATCTTGGTGCTGGTCACGAATAGGTCGTCGCCGACGATCTGCACCTTTTTCCCAAGGCGATCGGTCAAGAGCTTCCAACCGTCCCAGTCGTGCTCCGACATGCCGTCCTCGATCGATATGATCGGATACTTGTCGACCCACGCCGCCAGATAGTCGACCATCTGCGAGCGAGTGAGCTTCGCGCCTTCCGATTCGAGCTCGTACATCCCGTCCTTGTAGTATTCGGACGCGGCGCAATCGAGCGCCAGCGCGATGTCGGTGCCCGGGGTGTAGCCGGCCTTGTCGATCGCCTCGAGCAGCAGCTGCAGCGCGGCCTCGTTCGATGCCAGGTTCGGCGCGAACCCGCCCTCGTCGCCGACGGTCGTCGCCATGCCCTTGGCGTCGATCAGCTTCTTCAGCGCATGAAAGACCTCGGCGCCGTAGCGCAGCGCCTCGCGGAATGTCGGCGCACCGAGCGGAACCAGCATGAATTCCTGCATGTCGATGCTGTTGTTCGCGTGCGCGCCGCCGTTGATCACATTCATCAGCGGCACCGGCAGCGCCATTTCACCGGCGCCACCCAGATAGCGG
>DASYJB010000074.1:0-16896 GCA_035996965.1 Casimicrobiaceae bacterium
GATAGCGCTCGGACACGCCCGAATCGTGCGCCAGCGTGCGGCGCGACATCCCCCGGCGCGCGCGGATTTCGCGAACGCGCTCGCCGATCGCGGCCAGATACGCGGCGTCGCCGTCGCGGCCGGAAGCCGCGGGCAGCGCCGCGCGCGCCGGCGAGACGGTGCTCATCGCCGGCATGCTCCCCCGGTTTCGCGCCGGGCTCGGTTGGTGCGATAATGCATTCTATTGCATCTGCTCATCAAGGTATGTACTATAGTGCATGGCCGTCTTGATGACAAGCCCAGTGACAAGCCCAGTGACAAGCGCAGTGACAAGCCTCGACCGATGCTGAACGTCAATATCCTGGTCGGCACGATGACCGGCACCGCGCAGCTGGTCGCGCAGGAGATCGAGCTCGCCTACGCCGACGCGCAAGTCGGCATCGACATCATGTTCATGGATGCGCTCGATCGCCGCGTGTTCGAGCGGCCCGGCGTTTTTCTCCTCTGCACGTCGACCTACGGCCAGGGCGACGTGCCCGACAACGCCAAGGCCTTCTACGCCGATCTCGTCTCGTGTCGCGACCCGCTGGCGCATGTGCACTACGGCGTGTTTGCGCTCGGCGACAGCACGCACGTCGGCACCTACTGTTTCGGCGGCAGGCGTTTCGACGAGGCGCTGGCGGCGCGGGGGGCGCGGCGCATCGGCGAGGTCATGCAGCACAACGCCAGCGGCGGCACGCTGCCGGAAGACGTGGCGCTGGAATGGTTTCCGGAATGGCTGCGGCAGGTGGGCGCAGCACTCGACACGGCGGAAGCCCACGCCGCGGTCGCGGCGCAAGATACGCGGCCCGCCGGTGATTGACGAGGCCCCGCATGCGCCGCCACAATCGCCCGTCCCGCTTCCAGCCAACGCGATCATGACCGCCCGGACCCCTGCCTTCGCCCAGGCAGACCATTCGGCGTCGCCGCCGCGCTTGAGCATTCCCCGCGTCTACAACGCCGCCGCCGATTTGGTCGAGCGCAATCTCGCCGCGGGTCGCAGTGGGCACACCGCGTTCATCGACGATGCCGGACGCTATACCTACAGAGATCTCGCGCAGCGCGTCAACCGGTGCGCCAACGCCTGGACGCGTCTGGGCCTTCGCGCCGAGGACCGAGTCGTGCTGCTGCTGCACGACAGCATCGATTTTCCGACGGCGTTTCTCGGCGCGATCCGCGCCGGCGTCGTGCCGATCCCCTGCAATACGCTGCTCACCGCGGCCGACTACGAATATCTGCTGGCCGACAGCCGCGCGCGGGCCGTCGTCGTCTCCGCACCGCTGGCGGCGGCGATCGTGCCGCTCGCCGCGCGGCTCGACGCGCTCGAGCACGTGATCGTCTCCGGCGCCGCTGTCGACGGCACGCTGGCCTTCGCCGACTGGATCGCGTCGGAGTCGGCCGATGCGCCGGTCGCGGCGACGACGGCGGACGACGTCTGCTTCTGGTTGTATTCGTCGGGATCGACCGGCAGCCCGAAGGGCGCCGTGCATCTGCATGCCGACCTGATCCAGACCGCGGAGCTCTATGCGCGCCCGGTTCTGGGCATCGCGCCGGACGACGTCGTGTTCTCCGCGGCCAAGCTCTTTTTCGCCTACGGCCTGGGCAACGCGCTGACCTTTCCGCTTTCGGTCGGCGCGACCAGCGTGCTGATGGCTGAGCGGCCGACGCCGGCGGCGGTATTCAAGCGCCTGGTCGGCGAGCGGCCGACGATTTTCTACGGCGTGCCGACCTTGTATGCGGCGATGCTGGCCAGCGCAGAATTCCCGGCGCGCGACCGGCTCGGCCTGCGTCGCTGCGTCTCCGCCGGGGAGGCGCTGCCGGCAGACCTCGGCAAGCGCTGGCGAGAAAAGACCGGCGTCGACATCCTCGACGGCCTGGGCTCGACCGAAATGCTGCATATCTTCCTGTCCAATCGTCCGGACGACGTCTGCTACGGAACGACCGGCAGGCCGGTGCCCGGCTACGACCTGCGCGTCGTCGACGAAGAAGGCGATCCGGTCGCGCCCGGCGAGATCGGCGAGCTCCAGGTCAGCGGACCGACGAGCTCGCCGTATTACTGGAACAATCGCGCCAAGAGCCTGGCGACGTTTCTCGGGCCGTGGACCCGCAGCGGCGACAAGTACATCGTCGACGCCGACGGCCGCTACGTCTATTGCGGCCGCACCGACGACATGCTCAAGGTCGGCGGCGTGTACGTCTCGCCGTTCGAGGTCGAGGCGGCGCTGGCAACGCACGAGGCCGTTCTCGAAGCCGCGGTCGTCGGCTGCGCCGATGCCAGCGAGCTGATCAAGCCGAAGGCCTTTGTCGTGCTCAAGGCCGGACACGAGGCCGGGCCCGCCCTCGCCGCGGCGCTGCAGGAGCACGTCAAGTCGCTGCTCGCGCCGTTCAAATATCCGCGCTGGATCGAATTCGTCGCCGACTTGCCGAAGACCGCGACCGGCAAGATCCAGCGGTTCAAGCTGCGCGCATCGGCTTAGAGCATGACGGAACGCCAGCCCGCTGCTAACATCGCGGCGACAAGATCAATACTCTCGGAGGGGAAGCCATGACAGACCGGCGTCAGTTCATCCAGCAGGCGGGACTTCTTGCATCGGCGGCCGCGATCGGCGGTTTCACGCCATCGATTGCGCGCGCCCAGAACGCCAAGCTCAGAATCGGCATGATGCTTCCGTACACGGGCACCTTTGCCGCGCTCGGCACGGCGATCACGCAGGGCTTCAATCTCGCGGTCGAGGAAAACGGCGGCATGCTCGGCGGACGTGCGATCGAGTTCTTCACCGTCGACGACGAGTCCGAACCGTCGAAGGCCACCGACAACGCGAACAAGCTCGTGCAGCGCGACAAGGCCGACGTGCTGATCGGCACCGTGCATTCGGGCGTCGTGATGGCGATGGTCAAAGTCGCACGCGACAACGGGACGCTGCTGATCATCCCCAACGCGGGCGCGAACGCCGCGACCGGCGGGCAGTGCGCGCCCAACATTTTCCGCACATCGTTTTCCAACTGGCAGCCGGCGCACCCGATGGGCAAGGTGATGTACGAGCGCGGCCATCGCAAGGTCGTCACGCTGACGTGGAAATACGGCGCCGGCGAGGAATCGATCGAAAGCTTCAAGGAGGCGTTCACCAAGCTGGGCGGCTCGATCGCCAAGGAAATGTACCTGCCGTTTCCGAACGTCGAGTTCCAGCCGTTCATCACCGAAATCGCTTCGCTCAAGCCCGATGCGGTGTTCGTCTTTTTTGCCGGTGGTGGCGCGGTCAAGTTCACCAGGGACTACGCTGCCGCGGGACTCAAGGACAAGATTCCGCTGTATGGCAGCGGTTTCCTCACCGACGGCACGCTCGAAGCGCAAGGCGCTTCCGCGCAGGGATTGCTGACGACCTTGCACTATGCCGACGGCATCGAGAACGCGAAGAACAAGCAGTTCCGCTACAACTACGGCAAGAAGTACGGCATCCAGGCAGACGTCTACGCGGTTCAGGGTTACGACGCCGCGCTGTTGCTGCACGGCGGCCTCAACGCGGTCAAAGGCAGTTTCGGCGACAAGAAGGCCCTGTACGGGGCGCTGGAGAAGGTCAAGATTGACAGCCCGCGAGGGACCTGGACGATGTCGAAGGCGCACAATCCGATCCAGGACATTTATCTGCGTCGAGTCGAGGGTAATGCGAACCAGATGATCGGCATCGCGTGGAAAGCGCTGGAAGACCCGGCGCGCGGCTGCAAGATGTCGGCTGCCTAGTGTCCTGTTCCGCAAGTTCACTCGATAGTTCGCGGCGAAATCAGGTGCCATGCGGCGTTGCGCGGCCTCACCGTACCACAGGGTACGCTTTCGGCCGCGCGCCTTGCTTGGCACCCGATTTCATCCGCTCCTATATCTTCGGAACTTACGGAGCAGGACACTAGCGCTTTGCTCGCAGTTCACTCGGGCGGGGCAGTCGTCCCCGCTTCTTTTTTTGCGCAGGCTGTGCGTCGATGCCGGGCGCGCATGACGGACCCGTGCCGTGGAATGGCTGATCCAGATCCTCAATAGCGTGCAGTACGGCCTGCTGCTGTTCCTGGTCGCGAGCGGGCTGACCTTGATCTTCGGCATCATGGGCGTCATCAATCTCGCCCACGGCAGCTTCTACATGATCGGCGCCTACCTGGCGTTCACGCTGTCGTCGCTGACCGGCAGCCTGTGGGTCGCGATACCGCTGGGGATCGTGCTCGCCGCGGCGCTCGGACTCGTTCTCGAATGGGCGTTGATCAGCCGCCTGTACCGCCGCGACCATTTATATCAGGTGCTGCTGACATTCGGGCTGATTCTGATTTTCGAGGAGCTGCGCAGCATCATCGTCGGTGACGACGTCCATAGCGTCGCGATCCCCGCCGCGCTCGCGGCGTCGCTTCCGTTGACCGACACGCTTTCGTACCCGGTGTACCGGCTGTTCATCTCGGCCGTCTGCCTGGCGCTTGCGGCGCTGATGTACGTGACGATACAGAAGACGCGCTTCGGCATGATGATCCGGGCCGCCGCATCGAATCCCGAAATGGCGACCTCGCTGGGTCTCGATATCCGCTGGATCCACGCGCTGGTCTTCGCCGCAGGCGTCGCGCTGGCGGCCTTCGCCGGCATGATCGCCGCGCCGGTGTCGTCGGTGTTTCCGGGCATGGGCAACCAGGTGCTGATCGTCTGCTTCGTGATCGTCGTTATCGGCGGCATCGGCTCGCTGAAGGGCGCGCTGATCGCCGCACTGCTGATCGGCTTCGCCGACACGTTCGGCAAGGTGCTTCTGCCCGACTACGCGAGCATCGCCGTCTACCTGTTGATGGCGGTCGTGCTGCTGTTCCGGCCGCTGGGACTGTTCGGCCGTGCGTGAGCTCCGGCGCGGTCGCGCCTCCCGCGCGAGAGACGCGGCATGAAGCGCAGCCTTCTGCCGTGGCTCATCGTCGCGGCTATCCTGCTGCTGCTGTTTCCGGCGGTCGCGGAAAAATTCTATCTGCAACTCGTCACCAAGATCATGATTCTTTCGATTTTCGCGCTGTCGCTCGACCTGCTGGTCGGCTACACCGGTCTCGTCAGCCTGGGCCACGCCGCCTACTTCGGGATCGCCGCGTACACCTATGCGCTGGCCTCGCCTTCCGCCGATCCGGCCAACGTCTGGCTGACCTTGCCGCTTGCGCTGGCGGCGAGCGCCGCGGCGGCGCTGCTGGTCGGGGCACTGGTGCTGCGCACCTCGGGCGTGTATTTCATCATGGTGACCTTGGCGTTCGCCCAGATGGCGTATTACTTCTTTCACGACACGCGCATCGCCGGCGGATCCGACGGGATCTACGTCAATACGCGGCCCGACGCGCTGGTGCCGGGTCTGGATCTAGCCAACGATCTTCATTTCTATTATTTCGTGCTCGCCGCGCTCGCCATCGTTTTCGCGCTGCTCGCGATCATCCTGCGCTCGCCGTTCGGCCGGGCGCTGCAGGGCATCAAGGCGAACGAGCACCGGATGCGCGCGCTCGGCTTCGCCACCTTGCGCTACAAGCTCGCCGCGTTCGTGCTGGCAGGAACGATCGCGGGGCTCGCCGGCTATCTCGCCGCGGCGAAGGAGGGCTACGTCAATCCGGAGATGATGGCCTGGCATCAATCGGGCACCGTGCTGATGATGCTGATCCTGGGCGGCATGGGGACGCTGTTCGGGGCGGTGGTCGGCGCGTTCTCCTATGTGCTGCTGCAGGAATGGTTCTCCGCGCTGACCAAGCACTGGCAGCTGTTGATGGGACTCTTCATCGTCGCCGCGGTGCTGCTGTTGCCCCAGGGGCTGATCGGCCTGCATCGGCTGCGGCTAAGGTCGCGCTTGCCGCGCGCCGAGGGCGACGGTGACTGAGCCGGTGCTCACCGCGACGGCGCTCGGACGCCGATTCGGCGGCCTGGTCGCCGTCGACGACGTCAGCTTGTCGTTGGCGCCGAAGACGGTGCACGCGGTCATCGGCCCGAACGGCGCCGGCAAGTCGACCCTGGTCAACCTGCTCTCCGGCGAGCTGCGGCCGTCGACCGGCACGATCCGCCTGGGCGCGCTGGACATCACGCACTGGGCATCGCACCGCATCGCGCAGCACGGCGTGGCGAGATCGTTCCAGCACACCAATGTCTTCGCCGCGTTTTCCGCGTTCGAAAATTGCCGGCTGGCGGCGCAGTCGCACCACAGGAATTTCAGCCGCTGGTTCAAGCCGGCGGAGCGCTACGGCGACTGGAATGTCGCGGCGGAAGCCGCACTCGCGATCGTCGGCCTCTCCGCGCGCGCCGCCATCGCCGCCGCCGCGCTGTCGCATGGCGAACGCCGCTCGCTGGAGATCGCGATGGCGCTCGCCACGCAACCGACTGTGCTGTTGCTCGACGAGCCGCTGGCCGGGATGGGCCCCGAGGAATCGGCGCACATCGTCGCGCTGCTCAAGCGTCTGGCCGGCGACCACGCGATCCTGCTGGTCGAGCACGACATGGACGCGGTGTTCGCACTTGCCGACCGGCTGACGGTGATGGTCAACGGCAGGATATTGGCGAGCGGTGCGCCGGAGGCGATCCGCGCCAATGCCGAAGTCCAGCGCGCGTACCTGGGCACCGAAGCCGTGAGCGCGCTCTGATGACCGCACCGCTGCTCGAAGCGCGCAAGCTGCACAGCTACTACGGCAGCAGCCACGTGCTGCAGGGCGTCGATTTTTCGATCGGCGCCGGCGAGGTGGTCGCGCTGATGGGCCGAAACGGCATGGGCAAGACGACCTTGCTCCGCTCGATGCTCGGCTTGCTCAAATCGCGCACCGGCGAAGTCGACATCGATGGCGTCAGCGCCACCGGTATGCCGCCGCACAAGATCGCCCGCCTCGGGGTTGCGTTCGTGCCCGAGAACCGCGGCATCTTCCCGACGCTGACCGTCCGCGAGAACCTGTTGGTCGCCGCCCGACCTGCCGCCGGCGGCAACGCGTGGACATTCGAACGGGTGATGGCGACCTTTCCCGGGCTCGCCGCGCGGCTCGGGCACCGCGGCAACCACCTGTCGGGCGGCGAGCAGCAGATGCTGACCATCGGCCGCGCACTGCTGACCAATCCCCGCCTGCTGATCCTCGACGAGGCGACCGAGGGCTTGGCGCCGCAGATCGCGACGACGATCTGGCGAACGATACGCACGATCCGCGACGGCGGCATCGCGACGGTGATCGTCGACAAGCATTTCGCGATGTTGGCCGAGCTCGCCGACCGCTGCGTGATCCTGGTCAAGGGACGCAAGGTGTTCGACGGCTCGCCCGCCGAGCTCGCGGCGCAGCCGGGCCTGCGCGAGCAGCATCTGGGCATCTAGCGCGCGTTCGATCGATGCCGCGGGCGCGATTCGTCGATGTCGCCGGCCACCGGCTGGAATGCGTGCGCATCCGCGGAGCGAAGAGCGCACCGACGCTGGTCTTTCTGCACGAGGGACTCGGCTCAGTGGCCTTGTGGAAGGATTTTCCCGCGCGCGTCGCCGATGCAACCGGGTGTCCCGTGCTGGTTTACTCGCGGGCCGGATACGGACGATCGTCGCCGGCTACGCTGCCGCGTGCAACCGACTACATGCACGTCGAGGCGCTCACCGTCCTGCCGGCGCTGCTCGACCGGCTCGGGATCGCGGATCCGGTATTGGTCGGACACAGCGACGGCGCATCGATCGCGCTGTTGCACGCGGGGTCGGGCAGGCGCCCGGTCCGCGCGCTGGTCGCACTCGCGCCGCACGTATTCGTCGAGGATATGTCGATCGCGAGCATCGACGAAGTGCGCCGGCAGTACGACACGACCGACTTGCGAGAAAGGCTGGCGCGCCGCCACGCCGACCCCGACGCCGCGTTCCGCGGCTGGAACGACATCTGGCTGGCGCCGGCGTTTCGCAGCTGGAACATCGAGGCGTGCCTGCCGGGCGTGCGCTGTCCGCTGCTGATGATCCAGGGCCGCGACGACGAATACGGAAGCGCAGCCCAGCTCGACGCGATCGAGCGCCAGGCCGGCGGCAAGGTCGTGCGGATCGAGCTCGCCGATTGCCGCCACTCGCCGCATCGCGATCAGCCCGAAGCCACACTCGCGGCGATTGCCGATTTCGTCGCTACGATGACGCCTTGACCGTCTTCTGCAGGGCCAGCGCGCGCTGATAGAGGCGATTGCGCGCGGCGCCCGATTGCGCGACCGCGATGCGCACCGCTTGGGCCAGCGGCAGCTCGGCGAGCAGCGGCTTCAGCAGCGCGTCGTGCTCGCCGGCGTCGTCCTCCGCGGCCTTGTCGTCCGGCGCAGCGACGATCAATACGAACTCGCCGCGGATCCGATCGGCGTCGGCCGCCAGCCACGCGGACGCGTCGGCCAGCGCACAACGATGCAGCGTTTCGAAGCGCTTGGTCAATTCGCGCGCAATGACGATCTCGCGCTGCGGATCGAGCACAGCGGCAAGTACCCCCACCGTCGCGGCAACGCGATGCGGCGCCTCGTAGAAGACCAGCGCATAGGGCAAGTTGCGGACCCTCTCGAGTGCGGCTCGGCGCGCGCCGGCCGCGGCTGGCGGGAATCCGAGAAACAGCCACTGCGGCGCCGCGATCCCTGCCGCCGAAAGCGCCGCCGTCACCGCCGATGGACCGGGGATCGGCACGATCGCGAAGCCCGCCGCCGAAACGGCGCGCACCAGCGCGGCTCCCGGATCGCTGATCGCCGGCGTGCCGGCATCGGTGATCAGCGCGACGCGCTTGCCGGACGAAAGCGAATCGATAATGGCGGCGGCGCGCTTGTGCTCGTTGTGCTCGTGCAGCGAAACCAGGCGCGCGTGGAGGCCATAGTGCGCGAGCAGCCCGGCGCTGACGCGCGTGTCCTCGGCCGCGATCACGTCGACCTGTCCGAGCACGTCGAGCGCGCGCAGGGTCAGGTCGCGCAGGTTACCGATCGGTGTCGCCACCACATATAATGTTCGTTCCAGCGCCGGCAACGGCTCCCCTCTGCTCATGGTCGACGGTTTCCTTTCGATAGCCCGATTGCCGGCATGGCTGCGCGCAGCGGCGCTCGCCGCTATGGTGCTCGGCGTCGGCGCGTGCGCGGTCACGCCGCCATTGTCGGGCCGCGCGCCTCCGCCGCCAAGCACGGCGCCGCTGGCGCCGCCGGTGGTCGAAAGCGCTCCGGCGCCGCTGCTGCCGCCGCCCCCGTTTGCGGTGACGCCTGCCCCGACTCCGCCACCGATGGCCGGAGCCGTGATCGCGCGCGCGACCGGTACGTCGATCGCCCTGGTCCTGCCGCTCGAGTCGCCGGCCTACGGCCGCGCCGCCAGCGCCGTGAAGGCAGGCTTCGTCGCCGCGGCGGCGCGCGCCGGCGCGAGCGCGCGCGTGCAGGTCATTTCGCACGGCGACGACGGCGTGCTGCCCGCATTCGCCGCGGCGGCGCAAAGCGGTGTGGCGCTCGCCGTCGGCCCGTTGACGCGCGACGATTTGAAGATCGTCCTCGCGATGTCGCCGCTGCGGCCGCGGATGCTCGCGCTGAACCAGTCCGACGAAGCGACGCCGCTGCCTGGCGGCGTCTATACGTTGACGCTTGCCGTCGAGCAGGATGCCGCCCTCTTGATGCGGGTCGCCCGCGGCGACGGCGTCAAGGCGATCGCCGTCGTCGGCAGCGATGCGCCGTTTCAGCGGCGGTTCAGCCAGTCGTTCGTCGCCGCGTGGCGGCGCGAAGGCGGCGCGGCGCCGCGCGAGTACCGGTTCGGCGCCAACCCGGAGCAGCTGGGCGCGCTGCGCCGCGAGCTGGCCACGCAGCCGACCGATGCGGTGCTGCTGGCGGTCGACGCCGGCGAGGCGGCGCTGGCGAAGTCGTTCTTGCGCGGCAGGGTCTATGCGAGCAGCCAGATCACCGACGGCCTGCCGGCCCAGATGCTGTACGACCTGGAAAATGTCCGCTACATCGAAGTGCCGTGGCTTGCCGAGCTCGACAATCCGGCGTTCGCCGGGGTGCCGCGCGCCGATTACGACGACCCGGTGCTGGAGCGGCTCTACGCGCTGGGCATCGATGCATTCGCGGTGGCGCAGATGCTGGCCGAGCCGACGCCGCCCGATCGGATCGAGCTCGACGGCGCGACCGGCCACCTGTCGCTGCTGCCGTCGCGGGCCTTTGCGCGCGAAGGCCGCGTGATGACCATCCACGACGGCCATGTGCTGGCCGAATCGCCGGCGCGATGAAGCGATGAATCGCGGCGCGGCGGCGGAAGCACTCGCGGCCGAGTTCCTGCAGGCACGAGGCCTGACGATCGTCGCGCGCAACTACCGCTGTCGCGGCGGCGAGATCGATCTGATTGCCAGCGACGGCGACACGCTGGTTTTCGTCGAAGTGAGGCTGCGCAGCGACGCGGCGTTCGGCGGCGCGGCCGAGAGCATCACCGCGGCCAAGAAAAAACGGCTGACGTTCGCCGCGGCCCACTATCTAAGCCGCCTGAACCAGGAGCCGCCGTGCCGCTTCGATGCGATCCTGCTGTCCTCGCTCGACCCGGGGCGGATCGAATGGCTGGTCGATATCGACGCGAACTGATGCCTTGCGAGGCCAAGTTGCTACAATGCCCCCCGACCGATGGATAACACGCATCGCATCCGCGCCCATTTCGCCGACAGCGCCGAACTCAAGCTCGCCGCGGTCGACGTGATGGCGCCGTTGATCGCGCGCGCGGCGGGCCTGATGACCGATTGCCTGCTGGCGGACGGCAAGATCCTGGCCTGCGGCAATGGCGGTTCGGCGTCCGACGCCCAGCATTTCGCCGCCGAGATGGTCGGCCGCTTCGAGCGCGAGCGCCCGGAATTGCCAGCGCTGTCGCTGGCGACCGATACCTCGATCCTGACCGCGGTGGCCAACGACTACGACTTCAGCCAGGTGTTCGCCAAGCAGGTCCGCGCGCTGGGACGCAGCGGCGACGTGCTTCTCGCGCTGTCGACATCGGGCAACTCGGCCAACGTCGCGCTGGCGATCGATGCCGCGCACGAGCGCGAAATGCGGGTCGTCGCGCTGACCGGCAGGGGCGGCGGCCGCATCGGTGAACTCCTCACCGGCGTCGATGTCCACCTCTGCGTCCCGCATTCGGTGACCGCCCGCATCCAGGAAGTGCACCTGTTGACGATACACTGCCTGTGCGACGCGATCGATACCAACCTGCTCGGCGAAGAGAGCTGAACCGCTGGGGAAGCGCGAGGAATCGTGAAGAGGTTCGATACCATCATGCGCATTGCGGCGACCTTGCCGCTCGCCGTCGGCGCAACGCTGCTCAACGGCTGCATTCCACTGGCGATTACCGGCGTCGTGGCGACCGCGCAGATCGCCACCGACCGGCGAACGACCGGTGCCCAGCTCGACGACGAGGTCATCGAGGACAAGGCGATCGCGCAGATCTCCGATCGTCTCAAGAGCGATATCCACGTCAACGTGACCAGCTACAACGGCATCGCGCTGCTGACCGGTGAGGTCCCGACCGAGCCTTCGAAAAACGAAGTGACGCAGATCGTGCGATCGATGCCGAAGGTGCGCATAGCGCAGAACGAGCTCGTCGTCGGCCCGACCACCTCGCTTTCCGCCCGCACCAACGACACGGTGATCACCTCAAAGGTCAAGTCACGATTCGTCGAGGCACACAGCAAGTTCCAGATCAATCACGTCAAGGTCGTCACCGAGCGCAGCGTCGTCTATCTGATGGGCATCGTGCGGCGCGACGAGGGCGATGCCGCCACCGAGATCGCCCGCACGACCAGCGGTGTGGAGCGCGTCGTCAAGGTGTTCGAATACATCAGTTGAGCGCTTCGTCCGACCGGCTCGCGGCAGAGGCGCCGAGCTTCGCGTCCAAGATCGCGACCGCCGAAACCCGCGCGGTGCAGATCGCGGCGCTGCCGCGGCCGCTGGTGTTCACCAACGGCGTGTTCGACATCCTGCACCGCGGCCACGTCAGCTACCTGGACCATGCGCGCCGGCTCGGCGCCTCGCTGGTCGTCGGCGTCAACAGCGACGCATCGGCGCGCCGCCTCGGCAAGGGTGGCGATCGGCCGATCAATTCGCTCGACGATCGCATCGCGGTTCTCGCAGCGCTCGAATCGGTGAGTCTGGCCATTGCCTTCGACGAGGACACTCCGCTCGCGCTCGTGCTCGAATGCCATCCCGACGTCATCGCCAAAGGCGCCGACTACACGGCGGCGACGACCGTCGGCGCCGCCGAAGTCATCGCCTGGGGCGGACGCTTCGAGGCGATACCGCTGCTGCCCGGACGCTCGACCAGCGCGCTGCTGATGCGCTTGCGGCGCTGAAGGCGCGAGGTCGAGGCGTCGCAGCCCGTTTGCTATAATTTGCTGCTTTAGCGAGCGAAGTCGATGTTCCAGACGATCGATGCAGTCGAGCTCTCGCGCCTGATCGAAAGCGGGGAAGCGCCGCGGGTGGTCGACGTGCGCACCGCGGCCGAAGTTTCCCGCGGGACGATAGGCGGCGCGCTGCACATCGAGCTGTCGACGTTGCCGACGCGACTATCCGAGCTCGACAGCGACGCGCCTATCGTCGTCTTTTGTCAGTCGGGTGCGCGGTCGGCGCAAGCGTGCGCCTACCTCGCCGAGCGTGGCTTTCGCCGCGCATGCAATCTGGGCGGAGGCATCGCCGGCTGGGTGCGGGCGGGCCTGCCACTGAATGGACTGGACCGATGATGGAACAGACGGTGCAATTCGAACGTGAAGTCGATGCGCGCGGCTTGAATTGTCCGCTGCCGATTCTTCGTACCAAGAAAGCGCTGAACGACATGGCGAGCGGCCAGGTCCTGCGCATCCTGGCGACCGATCCGTCATCGGTTCGCGACTTCGAGGCCTTCGCCCGGCAGACCGGCAATCAGCTGCTGCAGCAAAGCGAGCAGAATGGCGAATTCGTTTTCCTGCTCCGGCGCAAGTAGGACCCGGCGCGAACGCTCGCGCGACGACGTTTTTCCACTTCGATAGCGAATGACCATGGCCGATACCCAAGAGATCATCGAGCTCACCGAAGAGAATTTCGCCGAGTCGATCAACGATCATCCGTTCGCAGTCGTCGATTTCTGGGCGCCATGGTGCGCGCCGTGCCGTGCGTTCGCGCCGGTGTTCGCCGCCGCCGCGGCCAAGTATCCCGAGGTCAGGTTCGCCAAGGTCAACACCGAGGAGCAGCAGCAGCTGGCCGGCCATTTCAACATCCGTTCGATCCCGACGCTGATGGTCTTCCGCGACAACATCATCGTGTTCGCCGAAGCCGGCGCGCTGCCCGCCAGTGCGCTCGACCAGGTCTTGACCGCGGCCAAGGCGCTCGACATGGAAGCGGTGCGGCGCGAAGTTGCCGCGCAGGCCGAAGCGCCGGCGGCCGAGGGCAGCTGACGGTCTGTTTGCACCATGTTTCAGAGCGGACCGGGGGTTGCGACGCCCGCGGCTATATTTGCCGGTGCGCTTGCTCGCGGTCGCATCCCCGCTGGCGCGGGGCCCCTGCTCCGCGCTCCCTCGCGTTCCCTGCTCCGCGCTCGCTTGCGTCAGCGCCGGTAGCGGTTCAGGAAGTCGACGACAATGCCGCGCTGGCTCTTGTCGATCGCCGCTTCCATCGAGCTGTCGAGCGGATCGTATTGAAGCACCCGGCGAAACGCGGCGATCGCCTCGTGGTGGTAACCCTGCGCCTGCAGCGAGTAGCCGAGACAACGCCATGGCTCGGCATTCCAGAATTCCAGATCCGACCACGCCTGGCAGAGCTCGGCGGCGCGGCGCCAGTTGCCCGCGTTGAGCATGCGCGGGCCTTCGCCGCGCAACAGCGCGAGCCGCGCCTGGCGATCGGCGAACAGCGCCGTCGTATCGGCGTCGTTGACGCTGCCGGTGTCGCGCGCCGATCCGTTGCCGCTGGTGCTCTGCGATCCGCGATCGAGCGATCCGATCTTGCCGACATCGCCCTGGAAGCCGCGCGGCAGCAGCCGTCCCGGCGCCGAAGGCGTCCAGCCGGCGACCGCGCGCTTGGCGGCGACGATCGACTCGGTCATCGGCTCATGCCAGGCGACGCCGTACAGCCACAGCATCGCCGCCAGCCCGACGACGCCGGTGACCATATTCAGTATTCCGGGCGGGCTGTGCGTCACCAGGCAGTCTTCGGCGAAGTCCCAGCTCGTCTCGCCCTTCTGCTCGACTTTTTCGTAGGCCAGCGCGATCAGCACCGGCGCGAGCAGTGGAAATCCGCAGGCGAGACCGGCCCACCAGACGTGGAACGAGCGGCGCAGCGCGCGCTGCAGCTGCGCGCGCACATCGCGTCGCGCGTAGGCGTTGCTGATCGAGAATTGCAGATAGACGCCGAACAGCCATTTGCCCGGCGTCTGCTGCAGCGACGCGATCAGCAGCGACTCGATCGGAATCCATGAGGCCGTGATCAGCATCGGCGCCAGCATCGGATGGCCGAGCCAGAAGGCGACGTCGTCGCTGACGATGCCGGCGTTGTGCAGCTCCGACAGCAGCAGCGCCAGCACCAGTCCCCAGATCGCGTAGTCGAACAGGCGCGCCGCCAGGCGGTTCCACGGGCGGGGCTCGCTGGTGCGTCCCGACTTGGCCCGTTCGAGCTCGGCCATGCGCAGCTGGAATATCCAGCTCGCGTCTTCCTGCGGCGCGTCGGTGCCGAGAAACACGCTCTTCTCTCGGCGCCAGTTGAGAATCGCGAGATCGGTCTGCGGAATCAGCGCCGGGATGCGCGGCACGTGACCACGGCGAAACCACGACAGGCCGTGCACGATGCCGTAGATCAGCGACAGCACCAGCAGCAGCAGCGTCAGCCAGACCAGCACCTGCTTGGCGACCAGGACCGAATCGGCCGGCGTCACGAGCACGATCGCACCGGTGATGAATGCGCCGAACAGCAGGCACAGCGCCAGCTGCCCCATCGCCGAGCGCCCGAACGAGGCGACACGCTCGGTCAATCCGGGGTGATGCAGGCTCTTGTCCGGCGCCCCGATCGCCGTGGTCAGAAGCTTCTCGTCGGCGGCTGTGATGACTTCGTCTTCATCGTGCGCCGCCGTGCCCTCGGCCTCGGCGGTGGCTGCGACGTTGCTGACGAAGCGCGAAATGCGCTGCTCGGTGTTGGCCTCGCCGGTGACGGCGAGCTCCTGATCGTAGTGCTGCCTGTGCTCGGGATCGCTGAGTATGCGGCTGGCATGATTGATGAAACGCAAGGCCTCTTCCACGTTGCCTTGGCCGTCGCGTGTTTTCGCATAATATTTTCGGATCAGGCGACGCAGCGCGGCCCGCACCTCTTCGTCCGGTGCGAGCTGCGGTACTCCCAGTGCCTCGTAGAGCGTTGCCTTCATCGCCAATCGCAGGAAAATGCACCCAATCTGACGTTGGAATGTTCCGGGAAACCGCTGGACAATGCAAGTTATCGATAATTACCCCGCAAAATGCCAAGTTCCGGCGCACGCTGCGCGGCAGACGATGCCGCTCTGCGGCAGCATCGGCGTCCGGGAGCGTCGGCGCGGACCCTAGGCGGCTTGGCGCTCAATATGTCGTCTACCCATGAAAAAGCGGCCGCAGGGGCCGCTCTTTTGCCGAGGCAGGAGGAGCTTATTCGCTCGACTTGTTCTCGCGATGGGCTGCACTTGTGAAAAAAGCGGCCGCAAGGGCCGCTTTTTTTCGCTCGCCGGAAGCTATTCGCTTCCCTTGACCTCTCGATGGGCGAGCTTCTCGCGAATACGCGCCGATTTGCCCGAGCGATCGCGCAGGTAGTAGAGCTTGGCGCGGCGCACGTCGCCCTTGCGCTTGACTTCGATGCTCGCGATCAGCGGCGAGTAGGTCTGGAACGACCGCTCGACGCCTTCGCCGCTCGAGATCTTGCGCACGACGAACGACGAATTGAGGCCGCGATTGCGCTTGGCGATGACCACGCCTTCGTAGGCCTGCACGCGCTTGCGCTCGCCTTCGACGACGTTGACGTTGACGATCACGGTGTCGCCCGGCGCGAAATCCGGCACCGTCTTGCCCAGACGGGCCATTTCTTCCTTTTCCAGCGTATCGATGATGTTCATGCGTTGCTCCTTGATCAATGGTTCCGGCCGTTGGCCTGGCGCGCAGCGCAGGTCGCCACCTGATGCGCGCTGTTTGTTTTGGAAATCTCGTACCTTGCTAAAGCTGCTGCCTGCTGCTACTTGTCGACCGCCCTTCCACCGCTCTCGCGCTTGAATTCCTCGAGCAACTTCGCATCTTCCGCCGACAGGCTTCTCTCCGCCAGCAAATCTGGTCGCCGCTGCCAGGTCCGCCCCAGCGACTGCTTGCGCCGCCAGCGCGCGATCTCGGCGTGGTTGCCGGATAACAGCACCGCGGGCACCACGCCGCCTGCCAGCTGCTCGGGCCGCGTGTAATGCGGACAATCGAGCAGCCCGTCGACGAACGATTCCTCGACGTTCGACTGCGCGTCGTTCAGCACACCCGGAAGCTGCCGCACGATCGCATCGATCAGCAGCAGCGCCGGCAATTCGCCGCCCGACACGACAAAATCTCCGATCGAGACCTCGAGGTCGATCTCCTTTTCCAGCAGGCGCTCGTCGACGCCTTCGTAGCGTCCCGCCAGCAATATCAGCCCCGGCTCCGCCGCGAGCTTGGCCACGCGGGCATGGCGCAGCGGCTCGCCCTGCGGCGACAGGTAGATGACCGGCGCGCGCCCGACGCCCGCCGCCTGCATCTCTCGCCGCGCCGCGTTCAGCGCCTTCATCAGCGGCTCTGCCCGCATCACCATCCCCGGCCCGCCGCCGAACGGCCGGTCGTCGACCGTCCGATAGCTGTCAGTCGCAAAGTCGCGCGGATTGCGGCAGGCTAGCGTCCAGATGCCGCGCTCGAGCGCGCGTCCCATGACGCCGTACGCCGCCGCACCCT
>DASYJB010000075.1:0-3225 GCA_035996965.1 Casimicrobiaceae bacterium
CCTAATGAGCGAAGTGGCCGCCATCGCCGCCGATGAGCCTCCGGCCGTCCCCGGGACGCTGCGGGACTTCTGGCAGGCGTACCGGCAGAGCCGCGGCGCGGTGATCGGGCTCGCGCTGATCGTCGTGCTGGTCGTCCTGGCTATCGGCGCCAATGTGATCGCACCGCATACTCCCTATGAGCAATTCCGCGACTTCACACTGGCACCCCCGGCGTGGCACGACGGCGGCAGCGCGCGCTTTCTGCTCGGCACCGACCCGGTCGGACGCGACATTCTCTCGCGGCTGATTCACGGCACGCGGCTGTCGCTGCTGATCGGCGTGATCTCGGTCGCGATCTCGCTGTCGCTGGGCGTCGTTCTGGGGCTGGCCGCCGGGTATTTTCGCGGGCTCGTCGAGACGACGATCATGCGCCTGATGGACGTGATGCTGTCGCTGCCGAGCCTGCTGCTGGCGATCGCGGTCGTCGCCATCCTCGGACCCGGATTGATCAATGCGATGTACGCGATCGCCATCGTGCTGCTGCCGCATTACGTGCGGCTGACCCGCGCGGCCGTGATCGCCGAAGCCGCCAAGGAGTACGTCGCGTCGTCGCGTATTGCCGGCGCCGGACCGTTGCGGCTGATGTTCAATACGATCCTGCCCAATTGCGCCGCCCCGCTGATCGTGCAGGCGACGCTCGGTTTTTCCAACGCGATCCTCGACGCTGCCGCGCTCGGCTTCCTGGGCCTGGGCGCGCAGCCGCCGACGCCGGAATGGGGATCGATGCTGGCCGACGCGCTGGAATTCATCCAGCGGGCGTCGTGGGTCGTGACCTTTCCGGGCCTTGCGATCCTGATCACGGTGCTGGCGTTCAACCTGATGGGCGACGGCCTGCGCGATGCGCTCGACCCGAAGCTCAAGCGATAAACCCATGGCTTTGCTCGAGATCGAAGGGCTGACGGTCGAATTCGGAAGCGTAGCCGCGCCGTTGACGGCGGTCGACGACGTCGATCTGACCATCGATGCCGGCGAAATCGTCGGCTGCGTCGGCGAATCGGGCTCGGGCAAGAGTGTCACTGCGCTGGCGCTGATGGGGCTGGTCGATTTTCCGGGGCGCGTGCGCGCGCGCCGCATGGTGTTCGACGGCCGCGAACTCTTGTCGCTGTCGGCGGCCGAGCGCAGGGCGCTGACCGGCAAGGACATCGCGATGATCTTCCAGGATCCGCTGGCGAGTCTGAATCCCTGTTTCACCGTCGCCTTCCAGTTGAGCGAAACCCTGCGCATGCACGGCACCGCCGAGGAACGCGGGAGTGCCAAGCTGCGCCGCGCGCGGGCGCTGCAACTGCTGCAGCAGGTGGAGATCCCGGATCCCGCGGCGCGGCTGGGCGCGTTTCCGCACCAGCTCTCCGGCGGCATGGCGCAGCGGGTGATGATCGCGATGGCGATCGCCTGCAATCCGCGGCTGCTCATCGCCGACGAGCCGACGACCGCGCTCGATGTGACCGTCCAGGCCCAGGTGCTCGACCTGTTGCTGCGGCTGCAGCAGGAGCGAGGCATGGCGCTGCTGCTGATCACCCACGATCTGGCGGTCGTCGCCGAGACCGCGCAGCGCGTCATCGTCATGTACGCCGGCGAGCAGGTCGAGACCGGGCCGGTGCCGGAAATCTTCGATACCCCGCAGCATCCGTATACCAAGGCGCTGCTCGACGCGCTGCCCGAGCACAACCTCGATCGTGCGCGTCTGAAAGCGATTCCCGGCGTCGTGCCCGGCCAGTACGACCGGCCGGCCGGATGCCTGTTGTCACCGCGCTGCGATTTTGCGTTGGCGCGCTGCCGGGTCGACCGGCCGCCGCTGGCCGGACCGGCGGGACGCAAGGTCCGATGTCACTTCGCGCTCGATGCGGCCGGGCGACCGACGCACGGGTGGGCCGAAGAGGCAGCGGCAAGGCGCGCCGTGGCCGACATTCAATGAGCGCCGGCGCGCCGCTGCTCGAGGTCGATCGGCTGACCCGCCATTACGCGGTATCGCGCGGCCCGTTTCGTGCCAAGGCGGTCGTGCGCGCACTCGATGGCGTTTCGTTTACCGTGCGCGCCGGGGAAACGTTAGCCGTCGTCGGCGAGTCGGGCTGCGGCAAATCGACGTTGGCGCGCCAGGTCACGATGATCGAGCGCCCGACGTCAGGCGCGTTGAAACTCGACGGCGTCGACATCGCCGATGCCGACAGGGCCACGCTGAAGCGATTGCGCCCGACCGTGCAGATGGTCTTCCAGAACCCGTACGCCTCGCTCAATCCGCGCAAGAAAGTCGGGACGCTGCTCGAGGAGCCGCTGGCGATCAACGCGGGCATCGACAAGGCTGCGCGTCGCGCCGCGGCACGGGCGATGATGGCGAAGGTCGGATTGCGGCCCGAGCACTACCGGCGCTATCCGCACATGTTCTCCGGCGGGCAGCGGCAGAGGATCGCGGTGGCTCGTGCGCTGATGCTGCATCCGAAGCTGGTCGTCGCCGACGAGCCGGTCTCGGCGCTGGACGTCTCGATCCAGGCCCAGGTGCTCAACCTGATGATGGATTTGCAGCAGGAGATGGGCATCGCCTATCTTTTTATTTCGCACAATCTGCAAGTCGTGCGCCACATCGCCGACGCGATCGCGGTGATGTACCTGGGTAAGATCGTCGAATACGGGTCGAAAGCCGATGTGTTCGCCCGGGCGGCGCACCCGTACACGCGCTCGCTGCTGGCGAGCACGCCGCGCTTGCGCCGCGACGCGTCGCGCACGGGCAGCGCGGTTGCGGGAGCGGCAATCGACACGCGCCGCGAGCGCGCCGCGATTCGAGGCGAGCCGCCGTCGCCGCTGTCGCAACCGCCGGGCTGCGCGTTCCATAAGCGCTGCCCGTACGCGATAGAACGCTGCCTGGTCGAGGTTCCGCCGCTCGAGCCGCTGGGTCAGGTGCTGGTCGCCTGCCATCGCGCCGCCGAGATCGCCAGCTAGCCAGGACTCCTGTCCACCGCGTTGTTCGACCTTCGAGCTCGCGGCGGCGGGCCGATTGACGCTGCCGAGGGCTTTAGGCATCATCGGCGGGCGTCGCGCCGCGGTCTTGCGCCCGGCCGCGAGCGCAGCCGCTTTTCCGTGCTTGCCTTCATCATCCGCCGCATCCTCCAATCGTTCGCCGTCATGGCGGTGGTGGCGTTCATCGCGTTCGGCCTGTTCAATTTCACCGGCGACCCGGTGACGTTCATGGTCGG
>DASYJB010000076.1:0-19958 GCA_035996965.1 Casimicrobiaceae bacterium
TGGCTGCGCCAGCGTGCGATCGGCAGTCGGCGCGGGATCGCGTCGTCGACAAACTGGTTGCGGTGGTCGGCCGCGACGTGCGCGTCGACGTCGAATTCGTCGACTCGATCGATCGCACGATCGGTGGCAAGTCCGCCCCGGTGATTTCCCGCCGCGCCAGGCAACGGCGGGCTGCTCTCCGTTGACGGCCGCCGCTCGGCCGGGACCGTGCCAATACTCTAGCCGCCGCGGCGCGCGATCATGTCGATTTCGATGCGGGCGCCGCGCGCGAGACCGGTGACGCCGATGCAGGTGCGCGCCGGCCGGCGGCCCTCGGGAAAGTATCCGGCATAGACCTCGTTCATCCGCCCGTAATCGTCGTCGAAGTGCCGCAGATAGACGCGTGCCGCCGCGACGTCGGCAAGGCCCAGCCCGCAGCCTTTCAGCACGGTAACGAGGTTCTTCATCACCTGGTGAGTCTGCTCCTCGATCGTCGCCGGATAGGGCGACGTGTTCGACCTGCCCTCGAAGGGCATCTGCCCGGTCACGAACACCCAGCCATCGGCTTCGACGGCATGGCTGAACGGCGCGACCGGATCGGGAGCGCCGGCTATCATGTGAAACAACAGGTCGGACATCGGCTTGGGCTCGCTTTTCTGCGTCGTTCTACCGATCGAGGAGAAAACCATGCGGCCGATACCCGTCGGGGCCAAGGGCTCGTTTTCGCTGGTCGTCACGCCCGAGCATCTGGCCAACCGCTTCAAGGATGCGACACTGCCCCCGGTGCTGGCGACGCCGGTGATGATCATGATGATGGAAAACGCCGCGCTCAACGCCATCAAGCCCTACCTCGACGCCGGCGAAAGCGCGGTGGGAACGCGCGTCGACGTTCAGCACCTGGCGGCCACGCCCGCCGGGCGCACCGTCTCCGCCGAGGCGGAGGTGACGCGGGTCGCGGGCAAGCAGGTAGGGTTTCGGATCGAGGCGACCGACGGCGTCGAGCGCATAGGCACCGGCACGCACGAGCGCATGGTCATCGAGCTCGGCCGATTCATCGAACGGCTGAACCGGAAGCCCGGCTAGGCGCCCGATGCGCGCGTCGCAGGCGTCCGTTGTCGCAGGTGATGGCGCAGGGGTGGAGCGGCCGACGCGCCCCGCACGGCGGGTTCCGCCGTGAGCGCGCCGATCCAATGGTGCAGCGCCAGGCGGCCATGCGCGGCGACCGTGACGACTCGTGAGCCCTTCCCCCGCCTGATCCAGCCGAGCTCGATCATCCGGGCGAGCAACGCTGCCCCGACGGCGCCGGCGAGATGATGGCGGCGCTCGCTCCAATCCAGACAGGCATGGCAGAACTTGCGTCGCTGCAAGGCCAGCGCGGCCGTGTCGATCCCCAGCTGCTGCAATAAGCGGTGGCCGGTGGCGGTGAGAACCAAGCCGTCGCTTGCCGGAGCGAGAGCGCGCCGTGCCAGCAAGCGCTCGTGGATCGCCACGCCCAATTCGCCGGCGAGGTGGTCGTAGCACACGCGCGCCTGGCGCAGCGCCGGTTCGCGCGGACTCAGGCGGTGCCGCAGCGCGCCGGTCCGGAAAGCGACGCCCATCAAGGACTCGAGCAACTGGGCGACATCGCGGTCGGCCAGCCGGAAATAGCGGTGCCGTCCCTGACGCTCGGCGACGAGGAGTCCCGCATCCAGCAGTTTGGCGAGGTGGGCGCTGATCGTCTGCTTGGTCACGCCGGCGACGGCGGCGAGCTCGGTCGCCGTCAGCGCCCGATCGGCCATCAGCGCGGTAAGCACTTCCGCGCGCGCATGATCGCCGATCAATGCCGCGATGCCGACGATGTTCGGGCCGTCTTTCATGGTTCGATGCTAAACGAACCATCGCAGCGCTGCAAGCGATAGAATGATCGTTGCCAAATCTCCCGCAAGCCATCGAATGACGATCACCTGCTTCATCCGCTACGAGATCGACCCGTTCCAATGCGAGGCATTCCGTGAATACGCGGCGCGCTGGGCGACCATCATTCCGCGCTGCGGCGGCGACCTGGTCGGCTATTTCGTGCCGCACGAGGGCACCAACAACGTCGCCTGGGGCTTGATTGCGTTCGACAGCCTTGCCGCCTACGAAGCGTACCGCGCCCGCCTCAAGGCGGACCCCGAGGGGCGGGAGAATTTTGCGCTGGCCCAGTCGAAGCGCCTGATTCTCCGCGAAGAGCGAAGCTTCGTCGAAGCGGTCAGCGGAACGTTTCGCATGTCGGGTGCCGCAGCGCCGACTAAATGACGACAGTCACGCTGCACGCCGGACGACAGTCACGCTGCACGCCGACTTGAGCTTTGGCCTGGTAAGCGACGACGGTGGCGCCACCCAGGCAGCGCGCGCCCCCTAGGCTTGCGCGCCCGCTCGCGCCTGCGGCGCGCGTGCGAGCGGCGACAGCCAGGCGAGCAGCGCCCGCGAATCCAGCGCGCCCGACTGCCGTGCCGCCTCGCGGCCGTGGTCGAAGACGATCAACGTAGGAATGCTGCGGATGGCATAGCGGCCGGCGATATCCTGCGCGGCTTCGGTGTCGAGCTTGGCCAGCCGCATCCGCGGCTCGAGCTCGGCTGCGGCGCGCGCGAAGTGCGGCGCCATCATCCGGCAGGGGCCGCACCACGCGGCCCAGAAATCGACGACGACCGGAATGTCGTTTTTGCCGGTGTGGCGGTCGAAATTGGCCGCGGTCAGCTCGGCGGGCTGGCCCACGAAGAGCTGCTGCTTGCAGTTACCGCAGACCGGCGCGTCGGCAAGGCGGGCTTCCGGAACCCGGTTGATGGTGTTGCAGTGCGGGCAGACGATGTTCAAGGCGGGGTTCACGGCGCGGGCCTGGGTGAAGTCGTATCGACTAGATGGGTTCCGCGGCGGGGTTTTACAAGCCCGGGAAGACGCGGCGACCGGCGGAGGTATGATCGCCTCGATGCGCTACCGCCTGACAGACATCCCGGCAATGCTCGGGACGCCGGCCGGCCGGCGGCAGATCGCCGACGGCGTCGCTTATCGGCTCTGGCCGACGATGTCGCGCCTGGCGAGGCTGTACCGCCGCACGATCGCGCGCAGGACCCGTGTCGTCGCGGTCGTCGGATCGTTCGGCAAATCGACGACCACGCGCGCGGTTGCGGCGGCGCTGGCGGCGCCGCAACCGAAATCGATGACGGCCAACGCCTGGACTTCGGTCGCGATGGCGATCCTGCGTATCCGGCCCTCACAACGGCATGCGGCGATCGAGGTCGGCATCGGGGGCCTCGGCCAGATGGAGCAGTACGCCAGGCTGCTGCGTCCGGACGTCACCGTAGTCACCTCGATCGGGAGCGAGCACAACGGCAGTCTCGGATCGCTGGAGGCGACACGCGCGGAAAAGGCTCGGATGGTGAGCGCGATGGCCGCGTCCGGCATCGCCGTGTTGAACGGCGACGATCTCCACGTGCTCTGGATGAAGGGACACGTATCGGAGCCGCCGGGCCGTGAGCGACCGATCTACCTCGCGCTGGGTTTACGCGCGGCGCAGGTCGCTTCGCGGCTGGTCGTCATCGGGCGGGGCTTCCGGCGCTACTGGGCAGGAGCGCGGCGCGCCGGCATGCCGCGTTCAGCGATCGTCGACGGCGGACGCACCGTCCAACAGGCCGCCGCAGCGCTGCAAAAAATGCTCCAACCGGGCGACGTGCTGTTGCTCAAAGGCCGGCGGCCGCAAAAACTCGATCGAATCCGCATGATCCTGCAGGGCCGTCACGTACGCTGCGACATCTCCTTTTGTGATATCCGCACGATGGAATGCGAGCATTGTCCGATGCTGGAACGCGGCTGGGGAGGGCATCGCGTAGTCATGTGACCGTCGCGGCTCCCGTTCGACGGTCGCCGGCGTTTAGCCGCTTGGATCGACGGGGATCGCGCGCACCGAGAGCACACCTTTGATGGCCGCGATCGATCGCACCAGCGACTCGTCGACCGGGCTGTCGACGTCGACCAGCGTGTACGCCATCTCGCCGCGCGACTTGTTGACCATCGTGTGGATGTTGAGGCCGGCCTTTGCCATCGTCGACGAGATCTGCCCCAGCATGTTGGGCACGTTGGCATTGGCGATGGCCACCCGATGCGGCGCCTCGCGCGGCATGTCGACGTCGGGAAAGTTGACCGCGCTGGCGATCGTGCCGTGCTCCAGGTATTCACGGACGTGGTCGACAACCATCACCGCGCAGTTCTCCTCGGCCTCGGCGGTCGACGCGCCCAGATGGGGCAACGCGACCACGTTGGGTTCGTCCTTGATCGCCGCGCTGGGAAAATCGCACAGATAGTATTTGAGCCGGTGGGTGCGCAGCGCCGCGACGACCGCGGATTCGTCGACGATCGCGTCGCGCGCGAAGTTGAGCAATACCGCGCCGGGCTTGGCGACGGCGAGACGCTTGCCGTCGATCAGGTGCCGCGTAGACGGCAATAGCGGCACATGCAAGGTGACGAAATCGGAATGCTTGAGCACCTCTTCGATGCTGTTGGCCTTGCGCACGCTGGACGGCAGCCGCCAGGCCGCGTCGACGGTGATCTCCGGATCGAAGCCGATCACCTTCATGCCGAGCTTGATCGCCGTGTCCGCCACCAGGCTGCCGATGGCACCGAGGCCGATGATGCCGAGCGTGCGCTGCGGAAGCTCGACTCCGGCGAACTGCTTCTTTCCTTCCTCGACGCGCGCCTCCAGGTCCGCCGCGCCGGAGTCGAGCGAGCCGACATAGCGGAGCGCCGGCACGACGTTGCGCGCCGCCAGCAGCAACGCGGTCAGCACCAGCTCCTTGACCGCGTTCGCGTTGGCCCCGGGCGCATTGAACACCGGCACGCCGCGTGCGGACATCTCGGCGACCGGTATGTTGTTCGTGCCCGCACCGGCGCGGCCGATCGCCTTGACACTGGCAGGAACGACCATCGCGTGCATGTCGTGCGAGCGCACGATGATCGCATCCGGCTTGTCGACCGCCTTGCCGACCGTATAACGCGCCGACGGGAAGCGATGCAAACCGTGCGTCGAGATCTGGTTGAGCGTCAGGATCCGGTAGTGGCTCATCGCGAGCGCCTGTCGACGCCGGCCCTAGCCATGCTGGCGCTCGAAGTCCTGGAGGTAGCTGACCAGCGTCTGCACGCCCTCGATCGGCATCGCGTTGTAGATCGACGCGCGCATGCCGCCGACGGCGCGGTGTCCTTTCAGCTGGACCATGCCGCGCTCCTTCGCCCCCTTCAGGAATGCCTCGTCCAGGGAGGCGTCACGCAGCTTGAACGGCACGTTCATCCGCGACCGGTCCTCCTTGCGCACCGGGGTCAGGTAGAACTCGCTGCGGTCGAGGCAGTCGTAGACGAGTTTGGCCTTGGCGATATTCCTGCTTTCGATCGCCGCGACGCCGCCCTGTGCGAGCAGCCATTCGAAGACCAGGCCGGCGACGTAGATGGCATAGGTCGGCGGCGTGTTGACCATCGAATCGTTCGCGGCCTGCTCTTTCCAGTGGAATGCCGACGGGGTGATCGGCAGCGCGCGATCGAGCAGATCGTCGCGGACGATGACCAGAGTCAGGCCTGCCGGTCCCGCGTTCTTCTGCGCGCCGCCGTAGATCACGCCGTATTTCGCCACGTCGATGGTTCGTGACAGGATGTGCGACGACATGTCCGCCACCAGCGGGACGGCACCGGTGTCGGGGGCCCACTGGTACTCGACCCCGCCTATCGTCTCGTTGGTGCAGACGTGCACGTACGCCGCCGCAACGTCGAGCTTCCAGGTTTCGCGCGCCGGAACGTAGGTGAAGTTCCGGTCCTCGGCGGAGGCGGCGACATTGACCGCGCAGTATTTTTTCGCCTCCTTGATCGATTTCTTCGACCACTCGCCGGTGTTGACGTAGTCCGCCGCCGTCTTGCCAGCCAGCAGATTCATCGGGACGAGTGCGTTTTCCGCGACCGCGCCGCCTTGCAGGAACAGGACCTTGTAGTCTGCGGGAATCGACAGCAAGCTGCGCAGGTCGGCTTCGGCTTTCGCGGCAATGCCGATGAACTCCTTGCCCCGATGGCTCATCTCCATCACCGACATGCCGCTGCCATGCCAGTCGAGCATTTCGGCGGCTGCCTGGCGCAGCACAGCCTCGGGGAGCACGGCGGGCCCCGCGCTGAAATTGAACACTCGCATCGAAAATTCCGGAGAAGGACCAGAGGTGACGCGCCCGCATTGTAACGCGCCACAAGCGCGACGAGCCTTTCGGACGCGCTGCGGGCGGACCTGCGGACGCGGCTCGCCGCAGCGCGATTGCCGGCCTAGAGGTTATCGGCGATAAACCGCGCGCAATCGCCGCGCCATATGATGGCTCCCGCGCTGTTCAGGCGAAACGGCAGACCGGTGAAATTGTCCTTGATGAACTTGCGCTCCGCGCTATCGGCAGCGCAGCTGAAGTTGCCAGCGGTATTGATCGATGGACGCGGCTGTCCGACGCTCCATGACACGGTTTGCCCGCTGTCGTTGTTCACAAAAGTCAGCATGTTGAGTTCCTTTCGTTGGTCGCATCCCCGCGCCATGTGCGGGCGCCTGTCGTCGCGGCACTGCCGCGCGACTCCCCCGCCATCAGCATAAGCCGGATCGAGCGCGTGCGCACGTCCGGTGCAGCGGACCCGACAGGCCGGGGAATCAGGCCTGAAGGCGCCGGAGCAACGCGTCGATGATGTCGTCCCGGTCGACCGATCTCAACCGGTGCTGGCGCAGCACGCCGACGAGCTCGTCCCTATCGATCGCCTTATAATCGGCGCGGATGAAAATGCCGGCGATGGCTCGCTGCACGCTTACCGACCTTGCATTGGGAAACAGCCGCATCAGCTCATCGAGGCTTTCGCGATCGGACAGATACTGACCTGCGAGCGTATTGAGCGCCCGGACCTGCGCATCGGGGTCCGCCATACGCGCGATGCGCATCGCGACCGAACGAAGCTCGCCGACATCGCCGATCGGCCGGTGCTGAAGGTAAACCTGCGCGATCTGGACTTCTTCGTTGTTGGCGCCGGTCAGCGCCTGCAAAACACGAGCGCGGCCGTCGACGCTTCCCAGGCACGCCAGAATCGCAGCTTGCGGCACATTGTCGGCGGCTCCCGGCGACAGGCGGATCCTGCGAAGCTCGGGATCCAGCGCGTGGTCCCGGTTCAACGAGCAGACGAGATCGACGTCCGCGGAACCTGTCCTGCCACCAGCCAGCAAGTCTTGCGCCAGACGGACCAGCTCGTCCCGCTCACCGTCTGCCGAAAGCCATCCGAGCTTGTGCGCCAGCTTGATCATGCGCGCCCTGAGCGGCGGCTCGTCGGCGTCGCGGGCAAAGGCCAGGAAGCGCTCGCGCGCCGGCTGATCGTTGGCAAGCTCGTCGAAGGCCACGATGAACGACGGGGTCTGGCGCTCACTTTCCGTCAGCGATGCGGCAAAGCTTTCGATGCGGTCGAGAAACATCCGCACTTCGGTCATGTCGCGGCCGAGGATCTGATGAATGAATGCTAGCGTCTGCGCCGGCGAAAGCCGATCGTCGACGAACTGGCAGACCTCCTGCCGATATCCGGCGCGCGGGTCCGAAGCGCGCATGCCCGCCGTGGCGGTCATCCCGTTAGTCGAAAACTGGCTGAGGAGCCTCGCGCTGGCCCGGCCATTACCGACTTCAGCGCTGGAGGCGGAGTGAAAGTAACGGTTCAATGTGCTCGCCGCGGTCGCGCCGACCGGAGCGACCGACGAAAAGCCGTAAATCACCGGGACGTTGACGAAAATGCGGCGCATGCCGTCCCGGTTGCTTTCGCTGTGACGTGCATTCAACGCACGCGAGACGCGCTCCGCATCGGCTTTCGACCGGCCGGCGCGCATCATCGTGCGGGCGATTTCGGCCGACGCGCTTATGCCGGCTTCGGCGTTCAAGGTATTGCACCCGAACAGATAGACTTCCTTCAGCTGCGAGAACAATCCCGGGCAGGAGTTGCTGCAGGAGGCGCGCTCCATCTCGGCGACCGGCAGGAATTCATTCGAGTCCAGGTGCTCGGAGAAGAACTCCTCGCCGTTGAAATGGCCGGAGATGATCAGGACATCGCAGCGGACATGTTGCTTGCAAGCCGACGCGAGCCAGTCGGGGCGTCCGCGCTCCACCAGCTCGACGAACTGATATTTGTCTTCGGGGAGATAGCGCCGGAAGGTTTGCTTTTCATCGGCTGAATTGACGGTGATCGTGCACACGGTGCTCTTGGCCGCGCGCGCTTGCGGAAAGACGCAGAGGACGATCAGCAGCGCGAGCAGAAGAGCAGATTTCGTGACCATGGGCACGGTTCCGGCACAGGAGCCACCGACGGGAGTGGACACCGTATCGAAACTGCCGCGTTGGCGGTATCGGAGCCGCGCTGAAGCGCGTGTAGGACGGACTGAGTTGCGGGATCAGACGCCAATGACGAGGCATGCGGCCCGGGCCCCGCGACGCGAACCGGCGCTTTTGCAACCTGCCGTCGTCGAACCTGCGGTACTGCGGGGCTTAAGCCTGCAGGCGGCGGATGAGAACGTCGATCAGGTCCTCGCCGTCCGGAGACTTGATGCGATGCTGGCGCAGCATGCGCACCAGGTCCTGCCTGGGGAGCGAGCGATAGTCGGAGCGGATGAAGACGCCCGCGATCGCCCGCTGGACACTCACCGATGTCGCGACGGGGAACAGGCGCGTCAGCTGATCCAGGCTTTCGCGGTCGGCAAGATAGTAATGCGCCAGCGTATCGAGGGCGCGAACCTGTGCGTCCGATTCGGTCATCCGTGCGATTCGCGTGGCGACGTCACGAAGCTCGTTCACGTCGGTGATCGGATGGTGGTGCAGGTAAACCCGCGCGATCTCGACATCGGCGTCGTCGCGGGTGGTCAGCGCCCGCAAAACCCGCTCGCGGTCTTCCCCACTGCCCAGGCAAGCGAGCAGCGCCGCGTCGGCGACCCCTTCTCTGCGCAGCGGCGACTGCTCGAGGCGCGGCAACTGGTCGTCCAGACTTCGATCCTTGTTCAGCGAGCAGACCAGATCGACCTCGGCCGAGCCGATCGATCTTCCGTCCAACAGCTCGCTCAGCATGCGCGCGATCTCGGCCTTTTCGTCCTGCGGTGAAAGCCAGCCAAGCGTACGAGCCACGTGCACCATGCGGCTCCGGACGTGCGGGCGATCGACGTCGCGGGCGAACGTCATGTACCGATCCCGCGCCGGCTGATCCCGAGCGATCTCGTCGCGTTGCCGGATGAACGCGGGAGCCTGGCGGTCCGCTTCGGTCAACGACCCGTAAAATGCCTCGATGCGCTCGAAGAACATGCGCACCTCGGCCATGTCGCGGCCCAGGATTTGATGGATGAAGGCGAGCTTCTGCGCCGGCGAACGCTGCTCATCGAAGAATTCGCAGACTTCGCGACGGTAGTTCGCGTGGGGATCGGCGTCCCCCAGCCCCGCGGTGGCGGTCATCGAGCTTCCGGCGAACTGGCCGAGCAGGCTCGAGCTGGCGCGACCGCTACCGAATTCGCCGCCAGCGGAGGATAGCAGGTGACGGCCGAGAAGCGGCGCCGCCGACGCCCCGAGCGGCGCCATCGCGGAAAAGCCGTAAATGACGGGAACGTTGGCAAATATGCGCCGCATGCCATCCCGATTGCTCTCGCCGTGGCGCTCGTTCAAGACGCGCGAGACGCGCTCGGCGTCGGCGCGCGAATACCCGGATCGTACGAGGCTGCGCGCGACTTCCGCGGCCGTGCTGTCGGGTGTTGCCGCATTCAACGTGTTGCAGCCGAACAGGTAGACTTCCTTCAGCTGCGAAAACAGGCCGGAGCACGAAGCGCTGCAGGACGCGCGCTCCATTTCCGCGACCGGCAGCGATTCCCGCGCGTCGAGCCGATCGGAATAGAATTCGGTCCCGCCGTCAAAGTGACCGGAGACGACCAGGACGTCGCAACGGAGATTCTGCCGGCAAGCCGAGGCCAGCCAATCGGGGCGGCCCCGCTCCACCAGCTCGACAAACTGAAACTTGTCTTCCGGCAGGACCCGGCGCAACGTTTCCTTTTCGTTGGGCGAGTTGACGGTGACCGTGCACACCGTACTCTTGCCAGCCTGGCCGTCCAGCACCCAAAGCGCAGCCAGCAATGCGATCAGAAAAGCGAATGTTCGGCGGGCAGGCATCGGTCGGAAAGGTCGTCCTGGTCTGTGGCGCGCGACAGTATTTCATGACGCCGGCATCCCGAACAGGCTTTTTGTCCGCCCATTCGGCTCTTCTGGCGGCCGGCATGCCTCGTTTCGTGCCGGGGGAGGGCCGCGAGGCGGGCAAACGAGCCGTATACGGGGTGTCGGTCAGCGCGCGATCGGCGCCGTCTTCAGATACCGCAGCTCGGCGGAAATCGAGCTCGCCCCGTCGACGACCAGCACATGCCCTTCCTGGATCGTGACCTGGAGGCGCATCGAGCGGCCGGCCAATAGTGCAAGCGCGCGGCTCGCGTCGAGCGGAACCTCGGTCACCGTAAGACCCTCCTGGCGCTCGAGCCTGGCGCGCGCACCCTCCCACCACAACTCAACCGCGCGCCCGCCATACGCCAGGACATCGACCGAGCGCGCGCGACCGCAGGCCTTGCGCACGGCGCGTTCGTCCGGCAAGCCGACGTCGATCCATCGCTCGATCGCGCCGGTCAGGTCCCTCTGCCACAGATCGGGCTCGTCCTCGGCGCTCAAACCGCGTCCGAATTCCAGAGCTTCGTCGGCGTGCAAGGCGAAGGCGAGCACGCGCACCATCATGCGCTCATCGGTCTCCGACGGGTGTCGCGCGATCCGCAACCAATGATCGCGGTAGTAGCCTCGCTCGACGTCGGCAATCGAAAGCTCGACTTTGAAGATCGTTGACTTGAGTGCCATGGGTTGCCGAAAGCACGCACTGGCGCGCCCGTCACGATAACCGACGACGCTGCCGAGTCAAGGCGTGTCGTTCTTGGGGCGCCGCCCGGAAGCCCCATGGCCACCCGCGCGTGGCCCGATTCATGCATTTCCAACAGCAGGGGAGCCGCGCGGCGGTTTTTCCGCGAGAAGTGAGAATCGGCAGGAATTTTTTACCTGTCAAGTTGCAACAATTCCAACCATCGACGAAAGGACCTGCCATGGCACTCATCGATTTCGATTGCCAAGGAGTCCTACGGAGACGCCAACCAGTACACGAAGATATTCGAAGCCAATCGACCGATGCTCAAGAGTGCCGACAAGATTTATCCAGGTCAGATGCTGAGAATTCCCTAGGACGCGACGCGTTTTCATTGCTATTGCGCCCGCAGAATGGGTTTTTGCGAAGTAAAGGAGCGCGCCGATGATCTCGCCAAACGAGCTCTGGTCGCTGGTCAAACAGTCGGTAAACGGCTGGCTCGAGGATCGAGCCGCCAGCATGGGTGCGGCGCTCGCGTATTACACGGCGTTCTCGATCGCGCCATTGCTGATCATTGCTATCGCCGTCGCCGGCATGGTGTTTGGACGCGATGCCGCGCAGGCGGCGGTGGTCGGTCAGCTGCAGGGACTTCTCGGTGAGGCGGGAGGAACCGCGGTCGCCGGGATGCTGGAAAGCACGGCTAACTTCGGCAGCAGCATCCTGGCGGTCGTGATAGGCGCAGGGGCTCTGATCCTCACTGCGACGACAGCGTTCGTCGAATTGCAGGATGACCTGGACCGGATCTGGAAGGCGAAGCCTCGAGTAGGAAGCGGCTTCGTGAATCTGATCCGGTCTCGCCTGTTATCGTTTGGAATGGTCCTGGCGATCGGCTTTCTTCTGGCCGTTTCGCTGGTTCTGAGCGCCGCTGTCGCCGCCCTCGGAAATTCTCTGCTTGGCGAAGCCGAATCGCTGCTCCAGGCGATTACGTTTCTGGGGTCCTTCGCCGTAATAACCGTGCTCTTCGCGATGATCTACAAGGTGCTCCCCAACGTGAAGATCGCCTGGGAAGACGTATGGATCGGCGCCGCCATTACCGCGCTGCTGTTCGATATAGGCAAGCTGCTGATCGGGTTGTACATCGGGAAAAGCTCGGTCGCCTCGTCTTTCGGCGCCGCCGGCCCATTCGTCGTGCTGATGCTGTGGATCTATTATTCGACGCAGATATTCCTGCTGGGCGCGGAGTTTACCAATGCCCACGCGCGCCGTCGTGACGCGAAACCTGGTGCGCAGCAAGGCGTGCCGCGCGCCCACCCCGCAGCGGACGCCGGTTCGACGCCTTTGGGCCATCCATGATGCGAAGATCGAAAAGGGTGAAAAGCGCGCTCAACTGACGTCGAGGCAGCCGACGCCGCGGCTGCGCGATTTCGCCGGCGGGTGCGCGCCCGGGTCCTGCGGGCAACGCGTTTCGGGTAGCCGGGAGCGATTCGCCTTGTCGCACCCGACTGCCGGCTGGATCTCCGCAACAGCAGCCTGCGCGGCGGCAGTGACGACTTCGGCCGATGGCATCGCGAGGGCCTGCGACGCCGGCAGAACGCGGATAGCCTCACTGCCAGACTCGATCATCGCCGGCGCCACCACCAGCAGACCGAACGTAATCGCGGCCATCGCGACGGCTGCGATGCCACAAGCCACGCCTGATAACGCAGTTTGATCCCGGTTCCCGATGCGGCCCCTGGCTCGCCTTTCCGCTGCACGCCCGTGCGCATCGCAGTGGGCGAGGTCTGACGGGGCGAACGCATCGGATCGTCCGAATGGCGGTTTGGGCTTTGTCATGGGTATCTCCTCATGTTACGGCCGAAGAATAAGAGATACACTGGTATCCAATAAGGACCAGCTACGGACATTTTTATGGATCCAGATTTCGAGCTCCCTATCAGCCTGCCGTCCCGGGATTCGCGCAATTTGCTGCGCGCTTTGCACGGACAACTGAGAGCGGCGATCCTCGATGGCCGGTTGCTGCCCGGCTCGCGCCTGCCGCCGACGCGAGCGCTGGCCGCGGCCTACGGCGTGTCGCGCAATACCGCCGTGGCGGCATATGACTTGCTGTTGAGCGAGGGTTACCTCGACACCCGTCCGAGGGCCGGGGCCTACGTGGCGAACGTGCGTCCCCGGTCATCCAGTCGCGGGACCGCGATAGGTGCGACTGGAACCGATTCGCGCTTGCAGCCGTTATGGCGCAAATCCGGCTTTCCCGTTCACTTGCATTCGCCGATTTCGACGCGTTTCGACTTTCGACTCGGGGTACCCGACAAGCGATTCTTCCCGTTCGATGTCTGGCGGCGGCTGGCAGCGAGGGCGATCCGCAGCTTCGCGAAAAAGCCCGCCGCCTACGCGGAGCCGCAGGGTTTACCGGGACTGCGCGAAGCGATCGCCAAGCACGTTTCGTTCGCGCGCGCGGTCGCTTGTCGGCCCGAAGACATTGTCGTTACCGCCGGCTCTCAGCAGGCGCTCGATCTCCTCGCCCGCATCCTGATCTCTCCGGGCCGAACCGTGGTGGCCGTCGAAAACCCCGGCTATCCGCCGCTACACGCGGCCTTCGCCGCCGCCGGTGCCAAGATCGTACCCGTTCAAGTTGACCGTGACGGGATCGCCGCGCAGCGACTGCCGACCGACGCGCGCGTGATCTGCGTGACGCCATCCCATCAATTTCCACTCGGCACCACGATGACCACCCGACGGCGAACGGCCTTGCTCGAATTCGCCCAGGCGCACGGCGCCGTCATCATCGAAGACGACTACGACGGCGAATTCCGCCTTGGCGCACGGCCGCTCGATGCGCTGCAGACGCTCGATCGCAGCGAGTCAGTCTTCTATGTCGGGACGTTTTCGAAGAGTCTCTTTCCGGAAATGCGCCTGGGTTTTGTCGTTCCGCCGCCTTGGGCGCGACCGGCCCTCGCAGCCGCGAAGCAGTGCGCCGACTGGCACTGTGCGGTCCTCGAGCAGGAAACGCTGGCGGCGTTCATCGCCGAAGGACACCTGGCGCGGCACGTGCGCAAGATGCGCCAGGTCTACGGCGCGCGCCACCAAACGCTGCTCGCCTGCTTGAAGCGCGATTTCCACCGCTGGCTGGAGCCAATTCCCTCTGCCGTTGGATTGCACCTGGCGGCGCTTTCGAAAACGCCGATCGACGTCGACGCACTGGCGGACCGGGCGCGACACGAGGGCATCGGAATCTATTCTCTGCGGGAATTCTATTTCGGCAGGACCGTCCGGCAAGGATTGGTGTTCGGCTATGGCGCAATCGACGAGAGCGACATCGTCGAAGGCTTGTCGCGCGTTCGACGTCTGTTGCCGCAATAGGCGAACATGCGCTAAGACGGGCGAAGAGAACGAAATCTTCTCGCAGTGAATGGGGTGGCTGATGGGACTCGAACCCACGACAACCGGAATCACAATCCGGGACTCTACCAGCTGAGCTACAGCCACCATGGTTACCGCCGCCTGCCGCGGCGCGTCGATGTTTGGCGCGCCCGACAGGACTCGAACCTGTTACCCCCGGCTTAGAAGGCCGGTGCTCTATCCGAATGAGCTACGGGCGCCTTGCGCGATCAAAGCCTCTCGTGAAGCCGATCCAGTCGGTGGTCGGGGTGGAGAGATTTGAACTCCCGACATCTTGCTCCCAAAGCAAGCGCGCTACCGGACTGCGCTACACCCCGAAAGGGTTGGATTATCGCCGTTACGGGCATCGCGGGTCAATTCGCATCGCGAGGCGTTGTCGCGATCCGTTATTTCGCGAATCGCCGAATCACGCCGATCGCCTCCGCGATCGCATGATCTCCCTGGCCCGATTTGACCGCGTGCTGCACGCAGCCGTGCAGATGATGCTCGAGCAGCTGCAGCCCCAGCGAGTCCAGCGCGGATTGCACCGCGCTAACCTGGGTGAGGATGTCGATGCAATAGCGGTCCTCGTCGATCATCTTGCCGATCCCGCGCACCTGACCGTCGATGCGGTTGACTCGCTTGGTCAACGCGGATTTGGTCGGCCGTGCGACCGGCGGATGCGCAGCCGGGTGCGCCGCCGTTTGGCCGGCCGGCTTACGCGACTTCATAGCCGGCGCTCTCGATCGCGGCGCGCAAGGCCGCCGGATTCGTGCGGGCTTCGTCGAAGCTTACCTGCGCCGTTCCGCCTTGCAGGCTGACCGTCGCACCGGACACACCCGGAAGCGCGGTCAGCACGCGCGTAACGCTGGCGACGCAACCGCCGCAGCTCATGCCTTCTACCTTGAGCGTCACCGTGGTCATCGATTTGCTCCTCGTTGGAATCATTGCTTCGGCCGCCAGCGGCGCAACAACAGCGCGTTGCCGACCACCGACAGCGAGCTCGCCGCCATCGCCGCGCCGGCGAAAACCGGATTCAACATGCCTAGCGCAGCGAGCGGAATGCCCAGCACGTTGTAGACGAACGCAAAGAAAAGGTTCTGCCGGATCTTGGCCAGGGTCGCGCGGGAAAGCAGTATGGCGTCGACGACGGCGTTCAGATCGGTGCGGACCACGGTGATGTCAGCGGCCTCGACCGCGACGTCGGATCCGGTGCCGATGGCGAAGCTGACGTCGGCGGCAGCGAGCGCGGGCGCATCGTTGACGCCGTCGCCGATCATGCCGGTTACCTTGCCTCGCGCCGCCAGCGCGCGGACGGTTGCGGCCTTATCTGCCGGCAGCACATCGGCGCGAAAGTCATCGATGCCGACCTCGGCCGCGACGGCCGCCGCGACTTGGCTGTTGTCGCCGGTCAGCATCAGCACGTCGATGCCGGCCGCCTTCGCGCGCGCGATCGCCTGCGCCGAGGTCGGCCGAACGCGATCGGCCAGCGCGATCATTCCGACGACCCGGCCGTCGGCCGCGACGCCGACCAGCGTGTTGCCGATGCTGTGCAGCGCTCCGGCATCCGGTGCGGCGATGCCTTGTTCGGCCAGAAAGGCGAGCGTGCCCGCGATCACGACGACCTCCTGCCCGTCGACGTCGACGTTGCCGCGCGCTCCCTTGCCGGGGACCGACTCGAACGCGCGCAGCGGCCGCGGCACAATCGCGTCGCGCGCCGCCGCGTCGCGTATCGCATTGGCCAGCGGATGCGTCGATCCCTGCTCGACACTGGCCACGAGCTCGAGCACCTGCGAACGCGTCGCTCCGTCGAGCGCGATGACGCCAGCGACGACGGGCCTGCCTTCGGTCAAGGTGCCGGTCTTGTCGACGACCAGCGCGGAGAGCCGTCCCGCCTGCTCGAGCGCGGCGGCGTTGCGGATCAGCACGCCGAGCTGCGCGCCGCGGCCGGTGCCTACGACGATCGCCGTCGGCGTCGCCAGGCCCAGCGCGCACGGGCACGCGATGACCAGCACGGTCACGGCGTTGATCAGCGCCGCGCTCGCGTCGCCGCCGAGCCAGTAGCCGAATCCCCACGTCGCGACCGCGATGACGACCACCACCGGCACGAACACGCCGGCGACGCGGTCGGCCAGACGCTGGATCGGCGCTTTCGATCCCTGCGCTTCGGCGACCAGACGCACGATGCCCGCGAGCAAGGTCGCGCTGCCGACGCCGGTCGCCTCGCATTCGATCAGACCTTCCTGGTTCAGTGTGCCGGCGAATACCGTCGATCCGGGAGTCTTGGCGACCGCACGGCTTTCGCCGGTCACCATGCTCTCGTCGATGCTCGACGTGCCCTCGCGCACGACGCCGTCGACCGGCATCCGTTCCCCGGCGCGCACGATCAGCCGATCGCCGACGGCGACATCGGCAAGCGGCACCTCCGCCGTGGCGCCGCCGCGTCGAAGGCGCGCGGTCGCAGGTTGCAAGCGCGAAAGTCCTTCGAGCGCCGCCGACATGCCGGACCGGGCACGCGCTTCCAGCAGCCTGCCCAACAGCACCAAGGTGATCACCGCGGCGCCGGCCTCGAAATAAACGTGGCGATTCTCGAGGCCGAGCAGGGTGACGGCGGCGCTCAAGCCCCACGCCATCGTCGTGCCCAGCGCGATCAGCACATCCATGTTGGCGCCGCCGCCGCGCAGCGCATGCCAGGCGCCAAGGTAAAAGCGGCGGCCGATCCAGAATTGCACCGGTGTCGCCAACGCGAGCTGCAGCCAGCGCGGCAGCCACTCGGCGTGGGCGCCTGCGCTGCCCAGCCAGTCGCCGGCCGCGAGCATCGGAATCATCTGCGCGAGCAGCGGCAGGGTCAGTGCGACGGCTATCCAGGTTTCGCGCCGGAGCTCGGTGTACGCGACGGCCTTGCGCGCGCGATCCGCCGCGCGTTCGGCGGCGGCGTCGCGGCGCAGGACGGCGTGATAGCCGGCGCGCTCGACCGCGGCAAGCAGCTGACCGGGCTCGACTGCGGCGGCCAGTGTGGCCGACGCGCTCTCGGTGGCGAAATTGACGCTGGCTTCGACGCCCGGAATGCGGCGCAGCGCCTTTTCGATGCGCGCCGCGCAGGCGGCGCATGTCATCCCTTCGAGGCCGAGCTCGATCCTGCGTTTCGATTCCTGCGGCGCGGCGGCAAGCGTGGCGACCATCGCTTGAGCATATACCCCAGGTAGGTATATGTCAAACGCGTCGGTGAGAGGCGCCCGGATGCTAGAAGCGAATCCTACCGACCAGCACGTCGCGGAACATGGCCCAGTCGCCGATCAGGCTGTAGATCGGGTGAGCGAAAGTCGCGGGCCGGTTGTGCTCGAAAAAGAAGTGTCCAACCCAGGCGAAGCCATAGCCGGCGAGCACCGCGCCCAGAAGCCACCAGGCGTTTAAGGTGAACAGCGCCAGCGCAAGACAACCGAGCACCACCGCGGATCCGACGACGTGCAGGCGGCGGCAGGTCCGATCGCGGTGCTCGGACAGGTAGAACGGATAGAACTCGCGAAACGAGCGGTAGGATTCGGGCATCGGGGGTCTCCGTTACGGGCGTCGTTCAAGACGTAGCTCGGGCGCGCCCGACCTTGACTTGCGCGATTTCTTCCATCGGCAAGATGACGGCGGCGAGATCCTTTTCCCCGTGGCCCAGCCCTGCAGCTTCGACGTAGCATTGCTGGGCCACCGCCGGCAACAGCATCCGGACGCCGACGGACTTGGCTGTCGCCGTCGCGCACTCGAGATCCTTGATCATCATGGCCAGTGCCGATGCCGGCTCATAATTGCCCGGGAGAAAGTGGTTTGGCACGACGCGTTCGAGAGTGTTGCTGCGGGCGGAGCTCGCACGCAGCACTTCGTAGAGCCGCGCTGGCTCGATGCCGAGTTTGGTTCCCAGCACCATCGCCTCGGCGATGAGCACATGCAGCGTCCCGGTGATGACATTGTTGCAAAGCTTGGCCGAAACCCCGCTGCCAACATCGCCGATATGGAAGATGGTCTTGCCCAGCGATTCGAGGACCAGACGGCCGCGGGCAAAGTCGCCTTCGCTGCCGCCCACCATGATGCTGAGGCTGGCTGCCGCCGCACCGCCGGGGCCGCCGCTGACTGGCGCATCGAGGAAGCCGATACCACGCTCGGCCAGCCCGGCGCCGATGCGGCGCGAGGTCGCCGGGTCGATCGTCGCAAAATCTATGCACAACAGACCCGCCCCACGTGCGGCGACTACCCCGTCGGCACCCAGGAAGACCTCGAGCGATTGTTCCGGCGAAACACGACACGAGCAGAAGACATCGACTAAAGACGCGACTTCGCGGGGCGAATTGGCGGAGCGCGCGCCGTCGCGTAGCAGCTGCTCGATGGCTTTGGTCTCACGGCTATGGACCACCAGTTCGTGTCCGGCACCAAGGAGGTTGCGCGCCATCGGCAATCCCATCCGCCCCAAGCCAACAAAGCCGACCCGCATGGACATCCTCCTGGTGTGCGCATTACATGTACGATGAGATGCACCGGGCTGCGCCGTCGTCCTCAGGCAAAGGATGGTGAGGGCAGCTCAAGGAGCAGTCTATGCCAGATGCAGCAAGACTTGCAGTGGTGATCGGTGGAGGCAACGGCATCGGCGAGGCGACGTGCCGTCTGATGCACGAGCGAGGATGGCAGATGGTAGTCGCCGACAAAGATCGGCGCGCCGCCGAGCGCGTGGCGAGCGATGTAGACGGACATGCGGTCGTTTTGGATATCGCCGTTGCCATCGATGTCGAGCGCGCCGCATCGGATATCGAGTCGGCAAGGGGGCCGGTCGCAGCGCTAGTGGTCGCGGCGGCGATGTTCCAGGATGTTCTGCCGCCGGCGCAACTTCCGATGGAGGTCTGGGAACGCACGATGCAGGTCAACCTGACCGGTACGTATCTCGCGAACCGGGCGTTCGGCACCCGGATGGCGGCGGCCGGCAGCGGCAGCATCGTCAACATTGCCTCGATCGCAGCCATTGCCTCGATGCCCGTCCATGCGTACGGCACGAGCAAGGCGGCGGTGGTCGCCCTCACGAGGAACCTGGCGAGCGAGTGGGGTCGCGCCGGCGTCCGCGTCAACGCCGTCTCGCCCGGCTCGACGCTGGTGCCACGGGTAGAGGAGCGCATCCGCTCCGGCCGGTATGCGGCGGACCCCGGCGAATTCACCGCATTGGGGCGCATGGTGCAACCGAATGAAGTCGCCGAGGCGATCGAATTCCTGGCCTCCAGCCGCGCTTCGGCGATTACCGGAGTCAACCTGGTCGTCGACGCCGGCTGGGACGTCGCGTCGACCTGGGCCCAGTATGGCGGTGTGCCGCCGGCGCCCGGAAGCCGCCATCAGCCGTAGGCATCGACGAGAACTTTTCGCGTCGCCGCGACTGCGTGCCGCAAGCGTTCGGCGGCCGGTGCGGTTCGCGCCAATACAGCGGTGGGAATCTCAAGTGCGATCGGGACCCCGCGCGGAAGCGCGCGCAGGAGGCCAACGAGATCGATCGCGCCCTCGCCAGGAAACAGCCGTTCGCTTACCGCAGCGTGGACCAACGACGCGCGGTCGGATGACCAAACCCCGGGCGCGTCGCAAATCTGCACGTAGCGAAACCAGGTCCTTGGCAATGCGGCAAGATCGGAGGCCCGGCTGTGCGAGCGGTCGAAATGCAGCGCGTCGACGGC
>DASYJB010000077.1:0-2759 GCA_035996965.1 Casimicrobiaceae bacterium
GACGCAGGACAACGAGATCCTGTCGCAGGAAAGCAAGCTCGCCGACACGTTCAAGACCGCCGGGATGACGGTGATCCAGCCCGACATCGAGAGCTTCCGCAAGCCCGTGCTGGCGAGCGTTCCCGCCAAGTTCGAGTCGAAATGGGGCAAGGGTCTGTGGGAGCGTATCGCCTCGACCTGACCTGAGCACCAGAGACCGTCCCGATCGCTCCTCCCGCGCGGAGCTGACCGCTTGTCGCCACCGCGCAATCGACTGCCGATGCGTCGCGTCGTCGCCGGCGCATTCGACCGGACTTCCACGTTCATCTGCTGTGCGCTCGTCGTCGCGCTGCTCGCCGTCGTATCGCTCGGCGCGCTGACGCGCTCGTTCGGCGAGCCGCTGATCTGGACCGACGAGCTGTCCCGTTTCCTGATGGTGTGGCTTGCGGTTTTCGGGTGGATCGTCGCGACCCGAAAGCGCATTCACGTGCGGATCCGCTTCTTCCAGGACCGGCTCCCCGCGCGAGCGCATCAGGCGACCGAGCTCGTCATCCAGTTCGCGATGACCTTGTTCGGCGTACTCGTCAGCGTCTATAGCGTCGGACTGATCGGCAAGAATCACGACCTCGACGCGACGTCGCTGCCGATCTCGATGGCGTGGATGTACGCGCCGATGGTGCTGGGCGGTGCGATCACCGCGCTGCAGGGCGCGAGCGAGCTCATCCAGGCGCTGCGGCGGCCGCCGCCGTCGTCGCCCGCGGCGATCGAAGAGGCTGCCCTCGAATGATCCACCTGATGATCGAGATCGTCGTCGTCTGGCTGGTGGCCATATTGATGGGCATGCCGCTGTTCGCGTCGATGGGACTGGCGGCGCTGGCCTTCGTCGCCTTCAGCGGCCTCTCGCCGTCGATCGTGCCGCAGAAGATGGCGCAGGCGATGAACTCCTTTCCGCTGGTCGCCGCACCGCTGTTCATCCTGATGGGCAACCTGCTCGGCGCGGCCAAGCTGACCGACCGCATCGTCCGCTTTGCGACGGCGCTGGTCGGTTCGCTGCGCGGCGGCTACGCGCACGCCAGCATCCTGTCGAGCATGATCTTCGCCGGCATGGTCGGCTCGGCGGTCGCCGACGCGGCGGGGACCGGCGCCGTGGAAGTGCGCGCGATGAAAAAGGCCGGCTATCGTCCCGAAACCGCGGCGGCGATCAGCGCGGCCGCGGCGACGATCGGCCCGATCATCCCGCCGAGCCTGCCGATGGTGATCTACGGCGTCAGCGCCGACGTATCGATCGGCCGACTGTTTCTCGCCGGCGTCGTTCCCGGTGTGCTGATGGGCCTGTCGCTGATGGCCCTGGTGGCGATCATTGCGCCGCGGCAGGGGCTGCCACGCCATTCATTCGGCGGTCTATGCGACGTGTGGATCGCCTTGAAGGAAAGCATCTGGGCGCTGCTGACACCGGCGATCCTGCTCGGCGGCATGTTCAGTGGGCTAGTCACGCCGACCGAAGCGGCGGCGGTCGCGTGCCTGTGGGCGCTGTTCCTCGGTTTCGTCGTCTACCGGACGCTGTCGGTGAAGGACTTGCCGGCGATCCTGATCAACACCGCCGAGACCACTGGCATCGTCGCCGTGCTGGTCATGGTCGCGGGGGCGCTTGGCTGGTGCATGTCGATCTCGCGCATTCCGCAAACCCTCGCGCCGGCGATCGTCGCGGCGATTCACGAGCCGCTGGTGTTCCTGCTCGTCTCGAACCTGGTCCTGCTCGCGGTCGGCTGCTTCATGGAGGCGCTCGCGGCGATGCTGATCCTGATCCCGATCCTGGTGCCTGCCGCGATCAGCTTCGGGATCGATCCGGTTCAGTTCGGGCTGATCATGATCTTCAACCTGATCCTGGGCACGATCCATCCGCCGATCGGGGTCGTGCTTTTCGTCATGGCGCGCATCGCGGAGGTCTCGTTCGAGCAGATCTCGCGCGCCATCCTGCCATGGCTCGTGCCGCTGCTGATCGTGCTGATGGCAATCACCGTCTGGCCGCCGCTGACACTCTGGCTGCCGGCGCTGATAATGAGCAAATAGCGCGAAGAGATCGGCGCGCGACTCGACGCGCCCGGTCACGATCCGCCGACCAGCGCCTTTAGCCTCGGCCGAAGTGGCCGAACGAGCGCATCGGCGGTCGTGAAACAAAATGGTGTGGCACGGCGACGGACGGGAAGCGCCGAAAGCTCGGCGCACGCACGAAGACTACGCCGGTCGAATAGAAATTCGGAAACCACCCGAGCCCGCAGTCGAACCATCCGGGATCGCATCCGGCCGTGTACGCCGGCGGTGACGAGTAGACGCTGTATTGCACCGGGGGCGGCGCCGGATCGACCCTGTATTGCACGGGCGGCGCCGGAATATCCCGGTAGACCACCTGCGGCGGCGCTTGGCGGCGGGCCTCGGCGTCCGCCTCGAGCTGTCGAACGCGGTCCTCCAGCGCCAACGTCTCGGCCCGGCGTGCCGCGTCCCGTGCAGCACTCTCTCGCGCTGCGTCTGCCGCGCTCGTATGCGTGACGCTGATCACGCGCGCACCCTGCGGCGGGGCAAGATTGCTGACGTTGACCGATCCGGACGCGTCGGCCCACGTGTAGATATCGGCGCGAGCGAGCTGCAGCCCCCATGTGCCTGCGACAAGCACGGACAAAACCGCCCGGAGAATCGGTGTGAGCATTATCGACATCCGATGACCATCGCAATGATTGTAGGCCGTCGCGCGCGGGTTGTGTAAGTCGGGGACGCGCCGATCG
>DASYJB010000078.1:0-12611 GCA_035996965.1 Casimicrobiaceae bacterium
GCCGGCGCTGCGCAGGCCGGCTGGCTCGCCGGCCGTGGCTGGGTGATCGGCGCGGTCGTGCTGGCCGGCGCCGGCGCGTTCCAGTTCAGCGCGCTCAAGTACCGCTGTCTGGAACGCTGCCGCACGCCGTTTACGTTCATCAACGCGCGCTGGCACGGGCGCGCGCCGCGCCGCGAGGCGCTGCGGATCGGGCTCGAGCACGGCATCTTCTGCGTCGGCTGCTGCTGGGCGCTGATGGCCGTGATGTTCGTCGTCGGCATGGGCAGCCTGGGGTGGATGCTGGTTCTGGCGGCCGCGATGGCCGCCGAGAAGAACCTGCGCTGGGGAAAGCGGCTGCGGACGCCGCTGGGGCTCGGGCTGATCGCCTGGGCTGGAGTCCTGGTCGCCGCCAACGTGTGACCCGCGGCGGCGGCGGCCTGCGGGGTCAGGTTACATTTCGTTGGATCTCGCAGCTCGTTCCGACTTCTTGCCCGAAATGTAACCTGACCCCGTCAAATCGCTCGCATCGCGCGCCGTCGCAGTGCACAATGCGGCCCTTAGGGGTGCGGCCATTCGGCCTGGCACCCCGCTTTCTTTTTTGGCCCGCAGCACGAGCCCGTCCGCAGGAGTGGCTGGATGAAATTTCGCTTTCCTATCGTCATCATCGACGAAGACTTCCGTTCCGAGAATGCCTCGGGACTGGGCATACGCGCGCTTGCCGCCGCGATCGAAAAGGAGGGGATGGAGATCCTCGGCGTCACCAGCTACGGTGACCTGTCGCAGTTCGCTCAGCAGCAATCGCGCGCGTCGGCGTTCATCCTGTCGATCGACGACGAGGAATTCGGTGCGGGTTCGGTCGAGGAAACCGAATCGGCGCTGAAGAGCCTGCGCGCATTCGTCGAGGAAATCCGGTTCAAGAACGCCGAGATCCCGATCTACCTCTACGGCGAGACGCGGACATCGCGGCACATCCCGAACGACATCCTGCGCGAGCTGCACGGCTTCATCCACACGTTCGAGGACACGCCGGAGTTCGTCGCGCGGCATATCATCCGCGAAGCCAAAAGCTACTTGGACTCGCTGGCGCCGCCGTTCTTTCGCGCGCTGGTCGACTACGCGCAGGACGGCTCGTATTCGTGGCACTGCCCGGGCCACTCCGGCGGCGTCGCCTTTCTCAAGAGCCCGGTCGGACAGATGTTCCACCAGTTTTTCGGCGAGAACATGCTGCGCGCCGATGTCTGCAACTCGGTCGACGAGCTGGGCCAGCTGCTCGATCATTCGGGTCCGGTCGCGGCCGCCGAACGGAACGCGGCGCGAATCTTCAACGCCGACCACTGCTTTTTCGTCACCAACGGCACGTCGACGTCGAACAAGATGGTATGGCACGCCACTGTCGCGCCGGACGACATCGTCGTCGTCGACCGCAACTGCCACGTGTCGATCCTGCACGCGATCACGATGACCGGCGCGATTCCGGTGTTCCTGACGCCGACGCGCAATCACCTGGGCATCATCGGTCCGATCCCGCTGGATGAATTCCGCCCCGAGAACATCCGCAAGAAAATAGAGGCCAATCCGTTCGCGCGCGCGGCGAAGAACAAGCAACCGCGCATCCTGACCATCACGCAGAGCACCTACGACGGCGTCGCCTACAACGTCGAGATGCTGAAGGAGACGCTGGGCGACTGGATCGAGACGCTGCATTTCGACGAGGCGTGGCTCCCGCACGCCGCGTTCCACGACTTTTACAAGGACATGCACGCGATCGGCAAGGACCGTCCGCGCAGCAAAAAGGCGATGGTGTTCGCCACGCACTCGACGCACAAGCTGCTGGCGGGCATCTCGCAGGCGTCGCAGATCATCGTGCAGGAGCCGCAGACCCGCAAGCTCGACCGCCACATATTCAACGAGGCGTATCTGATGCACACGTCGACTTCGCCGCAGTACGCAATCATCGCCTCGTGCGACGTCTCCGCGGCGATGATGGAAGCGCCGGGCGGTACCGCGCTGGTCGAAGAGTCGATCGCCGAAGCGCTCGACTTCCGGCGCGCGATGCGCAAGGTCGACGACGAGTGGGGCAAGGACTGGTGGTTCAAGGTCTGGGGTCCGGAGAAGCTGACTGCGGAAGGCATGGGCAAGCGCGACGACTGGGTGCTGAAGGCGAACGAGAAATGGCACGGCTTCGGCAATCTGGCGCCAGGCTTCAACATTCTCGATCCGATCAAGGCGACGGTCATCACGCCGGGACTCGACGTCTCGGGCAAGTTTGCCAAGACCGGCATCCCGGCGTCGATCGTCACCAAGTATCTGGCCGAGCACGGCGTCATCGTCGAGAAGACCGGGCTTTATTCGTTCTTCATCATGTTCACGATCGGCATCACCAAGGGCCGCTGGAACACGCTGGTGACCGCGCTGCAGCAGTTCAAGGACGACTACGACAAGAACCAGCCGCTGTGGAAGATTCTGCCGGAGTTCTGCGTCAAGCAGCCGTCGTACGAGGCGGTCGGCCTGCGCGACCTGTGCCGGCAGATCCACGACATGTACAAGGCGAACGACGTCGCGCGCGTGACGACCGAAATGTATCTGTCCGACATGCAGCCGGCGATGAAGCCGTCGGACGCGTTCTCCTGCATGGCGCACCACGAGATCGACCGGGTCGAGATCGATCAGCTCGAAGGACGCGTTACCAGCGTGCTGCTGACGCCGTACCCGCCGGGCATACCGCTGCTGATTCCCGGCGAGCGCTTCAATCGCACGATCGTGCAGTTCCTGCAGTTCGCCCGCAACTTCAACCAGCAATTCCCGGGGTTCGACACCGACATCCACGGCCTGGTCGAGACCAGCGAGGCGGGAAAGCTTCGGTACTTCGTCGACTGCGTGCGCCCGAAGTAGCGGTCGCGACGGTTCAATCGGCCTGGCGCGGGCTCCCGTCCGGCAGGTGGGTCCGGCACTCGATGAAGATGCGCGCGGTGCTGGCGCGGCAGATCGCCGAATCCAGCCGCGGGTAGATGCCGCGAATGGCCTCGTCCTTGGTGGCAAAGATCCTGTCGCGTCCGATCCGGTCGACCAGGCCGGCGCGTTCCAGCACGTCGACGACGGTGGGCTTCAGATTGCAGAGGTACAGGGCGCCTCCTGCCGCCCGCTGCGCATCGGCTTCCTGCGCGAGCAGCTCGGCGCCGGCGACGTCGATGAAGTTGATGCCGCTGCCGATCAGCAAGACGTGCGCTCGCGCCGAGGCGCCGCGGCGCATCGCCTCGAGCTCGTCTTGCACATGGTCGACCGCGCCGAAGAAAAGCGAACCGTCGACCCGCAGTAACGCAAGCTGCGGACATTCGCCCAGGCGCCCGGGCGAGCCGCTCGCGGCGACCGGGACAAAGCGCCGCTGCGGCGACGCCGGATCGGGCGCGACCGCGTGGATCGCCGGATGCGTCGTGCGGTTCAGATAGGCGAACAGCGAGCACAGCACGCCGACCAGGATCGCGAATTCCAGCTGCACCAGCAGCGTCGCCAGAAACGTAACCGTCAGCACCAGGGCTTCGCTCCGCCCAATGCGCACGATTTCGCGGATGCGCGCCAGATCGATCAGTCCCCAAGCGATGATGAACAGAAGCGCCGCCATTACCGCCATCGGCAGGTACGCGGCCAGCGGGGTGACCAGCAGCAGCACCACGAGCAGGAAGCCGGCGGAAAACACGGCCGCCAGCGGCGTTTTGGCGCCGGCCTCGAAGTTGGCGCCAGTGCGGTTGAACGAGCCGGACGTCGGATAGCTCGAGGTGAACGCGCCGGCGATGTTGGCCAATCCCTGCCCGATGAACTCCTGATTGCCGTCGATGCGCTGGCCCGAGCGCGCGGCGATGGCGCGCGCGCTCGCCACGGCTTCGGTCAGACCGATCACCGTCAGCGCGAACGCGATCGGCGCGAGCGTGCGCCACGTTTCGCCGGAAAATTCCGGCAGCGACGGTGGTGGCACCGCGGACGGAAGCGGGCCGACCGTCGCGACCTGCGCGATGCCCGCGCGTGCCAGCGCATACGCGAAGACGCTGCCAGCGATCATTCCCGTCAGCAGGTAAGGAACGCGCGGCAGCACCCGTCTGGCAGCCAGCGACGCAACCAGCGTCACGACCCCGACGGCCGCGGTCCATCGATTCATGTCCGGCGCCTGCCGCGCGAACGACGCCAGCGCGTTGACGAAGCTTGCCGGGTGCGCGGCCGGCAATCCGAAAAAGTTCGACAGCTGCGCCGCGATGATCAAAAGTCCCGCGCCGGCGGTGAAGCCGATGACGACGGTGGTGGAAACGAAGTTGACCAGCGCGCCCAGCCGGGCGAGACCCAGCACAAGCTTGATCAGGCCGATCATCAGACCGAGCGTCAATGCGAGGCGAAGATACTCGGGCGAGAACGGCAGCGCCAGCGCGCTCAGCGAGGCCGAGACCATCAGCGAGGTCGCGTTGGTCGGTCCCGAGACGAGGTGCCACGACGATCCCCATAGCGCGCCGACCACCGCGGGAAGCATCGCCCCGTACAAGCCATACTGCGGCGGAAGCCCGGCCAGTGTCGCGTACGCGACACCCTGCGGGAGAACGATCAGGGCCCCAAGCAGGCCCGCGATCAGGTCGGCGCGCAGCGTGGCCGCCGTGACGCGATGCCGCCAGGCCAGAAACGGAAACAGCCTCAGCGCCAGCGGAGGCATCGGAGACTAAAGCGTGGCTGCACGGCCGCCATCATGCAGCCGGGGCGCAAGTCGCGCAACGAGGGCGCGACGGCGATCGGGCTTAAGCGGCGACCGGAACGCTGGCCACCGCGGGCGCCGCCGGCGCTTGTTGCGCCTGCGCGGCGGCGATCAGCGAGGCGAGCACGCACGAGGCCATGCGTACTTCCATCGTGTCGTTGCGGCCGCCGAGAACGACCGGAACCTTTGCACCCAGCACGATGCCGGCGGCAAGCGCGCCGCAGATCGCAGTCAGCGTGCGTACCACCAGCGAGCCGGCGTCGAGTCCGGGAACGATAAGCACGTCAGCGTGGCCGGCGACCGGATCGTCAACACCATTGACGCGCGCCGCGTCCGACGAGAGCGCGCTGTCCGCGGTCAGCGGTCCGGCCACGGTGCCGCCGGTAATCACGCCTTGCGTCGACATTTTCGCCAGCGCCGCGGCGTCGCCGGTCGCAGGCAGCGCCGCGGTCACGCCGTCGACCGCCGCCAGCACCGCGACCTGCGGGTTCGCGATCCCCAGCGCATGCGCGAGATCAATGGCGTTCTGCACGATCTCGCGCTTGGCGGCGAGATTCGGCGCGATGTTGAGCACCGCATCGGACAAGATGAATGGCCGGGCAAAGCCGGCGACGTCCATGAAGAATGCGTGCGTCAGCCGTCGTTCGCCACGCAGGCCGGCGTCGGGCGCGGCGACGGCGCGCATCAGGTCGTCGGGATAAAGGCTGCCCTTGATCAGCGCTCGCACGGTGCCGTCTCGCGCCAGTGCGACGGCGCGGCGGGCAGCCTCGGCCGGGTCGTCCGGCGTATCGATCAGCTCGATGCGCGCCAGATCGAGCCCGGCATGCGCGGCCGCGTCGGCAATCCGCGCCTCGGGTCCGACCAGCACCGGCGCCAGATACCCGGCGAACTGGCCGGAAAGCGCGACCTGCAGCGAGTCCCGATCGCACGGATAGACGATCGCCGTCGGCAGCGCCGGCAGGTTGCGGACGCGTTCGACCAGGCGCTGGAAGTGCGGGCGGGTGGGCATAACCACCGAGCGTGGCAAAGGGGGAAGGGCCTGTCAACCCTTTCCGATGACCGGCATTTGCCTGGGACCAGCCGTTATTCTTTGGTGATTCCGGCGAGGCCGACCCCGGCATGGATAAAAGGCACGGGCCGTCGTTCCCGCGAAAGCGGGAACCCAGTGTCGTTCTTCCGGCCGATGAGACCGCAGTAGCGTCGCTGGGTACGCGCTCAGTTACGTAAATGAGCGGGGACGACAACCGGTAACTACACCTTCCCCTTCCACGGAACGACCACACGCTCGACCTGCCGCATCAGCAGGTCGAACAGATAGGCGACGGCGCCGATGACGACAATCCCCATGATCACGATATCGGTGCGCAGGAAATTCGACGCGTTGAGCACCATCTGCCCGAGCCCGTAGGTCGCCGCGACCATTTCGGCGGCGACCAGGGTCGTCCAGCCGAAGCCGATCGAGATTCGCATCGCGGTCAGGATTTCGGGCATCGCCGCCGGAATCACGACATGCATGATGACCTGCCAGCGCGATGCCCCCATCGAATACGCGGCGTGGATCTGCTCCTGCGACACCGAGCGCACGCCGGCGCGCGCGCTCATCGCCAGCGGCGCAAAGCAGGCGAGGTAGATCAGCAGGACCTTGGACAGCTCGTCGATGCCGAACCAGATGATGATCAGCGGCAGATAGGCGAGCGGCGGCAACGGACGGTAGAACTCGATCGGCGGATCGAAAATGCCGCGCGCGATCCTTGAGACGCCCATCGCGATCCCGATCGGGATCGCCGTGACGCAGGCCAGCAGGAACGCCGTGAAGACGCGAAACATCGACCAGCCGAAATGCGTCGCCAGTGGCGCGTCGGTCAACTGGCCGCGCGCCGACTCCCACAGGCGTGTGAACACCGTTTCCGGCGTCGGCAGGAACAACGGCGGCAGCCAGCGGTAGTGGCTGGCGACCCACCACAGCGCGCCGATCGCGACCATCGTCACGATCGATATCGCGGTGCTCGGGCCTTCGCCCGGCGTCGCGTAGCGGGAGGTCTTCGGCCGATCGGCGCCCGATGCCGGAAGCGTCGCCATCGTCAGAGTCCCGCAGCGCCTGCGGGCGCGTTGTCGCGATGCAGGATCACCGCCAGCACTTCCTCGCGGATGCGAATGAAGTCGGGCGAGGATTTGATTGCGCGCGCGTCGCGTGTCTCGATAAAGCGGCGGCTGAAATCGAGCTCGTACTCGTGCGAGATGCGCCCTGGGCGCGGCGTCATCACGACCAGGTGCGTCGCCAGGAACAAGGCCTCCTCGACGCTGTGCGTGATGAAAAAGCACATCTTGCCGGTGCGGTGCCAGACGTCGAGGATCAATTCCTGGATCGCTTCGCGGGTGAACGCATCGAGCGCGCCCAGCGGCTCGTCCATCAGCATCAGCTGAGGATCGCTGGCGAGCGCGCGGGCGATTCCGACGCGCTGCTGCATCCCGCCGGACAGATCGTAGATCGGCCGCTCGGCCAGACCCTCGAGGCCGACCAGCGCGAGCTTTTCGAGCGCGATGTTCCTGCGCGCTGCGGTGCCGAGACCGCGCATGCGCAGCCCGAATTCGACGTTTTCGGCGACATCGAGCCAGGGCATCAGCGCGTGCTTCTGGAACACGACGCCGCGGTCGGCGCCGGGTGCTGTCACCGGCTTGCCGCCGAGCTTTATCGTCCCTTCCGTCGGCGGCAGGAATCCGGCGATGCACGACAGCAAGGTCGTCTTGCCGCAACCGGATGCGCCGATGGCGACCAGGAATTCGCCGTCGCGCATCGAGAGGTCGACGCCGGATAACGCGTCGACCGTGCCGTTCTTGGTCGCGTAACGGACGCCTAGCTGGCGGATATCGAGCGTGGGCAAAAGGATTTCCGTTCGAAGGCGGCATTACCCCGGTCGGATCGCAAGCAGGAAAGCGAGCTTCCGGTGCAACGCAGTGCCAGGATTCTGGCAGAAAAACGGCGGCGCATCAGGCGCCGCCGTTTCGATGCAGGACGTGCTGCGGGTACCTTACATCGCCTTGGTCACCCACTCGACGGTCACGTTTTTGCTGTAGTCGGGCGCTACCGTCTGCAGCCGGCCCTGGTCCTTCAGGAAGTTGGCCTGCTGCGTCAGCGCCTTGGCCGCGGCGCCGTTCGCGCCGCCGCCCAGCCAGGTGGGCGACGCCTGGTCTTTCGCGCTGGGGAATCCGTACAGGGCCATCGATGCCGCGACGTCCTCGGGCTTGCCGCCCGACCACTTGGCGACCGCCGCGACCTTGGCCGGATCGCCGGTCCAGGCCTTGGCGTTGGCGCGATAGTCGGCATCGGCTTTGGCCACGGCCTTGACCAGCGCCACCATGAACTCGGGATTTTCCTTGGCGAACTTCCGCGTCACGATCAGGCCGTCGAACGTGCACGCGCCGTCCTTGCAGATGTCACCCGAGGTCGTCAGCACCTTGCCGTTCTTCTTGACGTTGGTCAGCACCGGGTCCCAGATGAACGTCGCGTCGATGTCGCCGCGCTCCCACGCCGCGGCGATTTCCGGCGGCCGCATGTTGAGCACCTGCGCGTCGGTCGCCTTGAGGCCCGCCTTCTGCATCGCGTAAAGCAGCTGGAAGTGCGAGGTCGACACGAACGGGGTGCCGATCTTCTTGCCCTTCAGATCGGCGACGGTGTTGATGCCGCTGCCGTTGCGCGCGACCAGCGCTTCCGCGGCCGCGATGTCCTCGAGAATCCAGAAGAGCTCGACGTCCATGCCCTGGCTGATCGCGGTCGCGATGCCGGTCGACCCGACTTCGCCCAACTGCACGTCGCCCGAAGCCATCGCGCGGATCACGTCCCCGCCGCCACCGAACTGGCGCCAGTTGATCTTGAAGCCGGTCGTCTTTTCGATCTCCTGGCTCTGTTGCACCCAGCGCCAGGGATTCATCATGTCCTGATAGGCAAAAGTAACCGTTTTCTGCGCCATTACCGGCAGCGCGACGGCCGCCGCCATCGCGAAAAAGACCCCAGCCAGCCAATGCTTCATGTTTTCCTCCGTCCCCTTCGATGGTGAAACGAGCGCCGGTCAGATCGTCGCCAGCGTCTTGCGCAAACAGTCGACGATGATGTCGACATCCTTCTTCTCGGCGATCAGCGGCGGCGCGATGATCGCGCAATCGCCGGTCGTCTTCAGATGCAGGCCGTTGTCGAACAGCCTCTTCTGCAGAATATGCCCGCGCTTTCCCGGCGCGCCGTCCGGATGGACGTCGATCGCGGCCAGCAGCCCAAAGCCGCGCAGATCGGCGACGACCGGCAAATCCTTCAGCGACCAGATGGCATCGAGGAAGTACGGCGACAGCTCGGCGCCGCGCTCGAACAGATTTTCCTTGCGGTAGATGTCAAGCGTCGCGAGGCCTGCCGCGCACGGCCCCGGATGCGCCGAGTACGTATAGCCGTGGAAGAATTCGATCGCCCCTTCGGCGGCGGCCCCGATGATGGTGTCGTGCACACGCTCGCTGACCGCCACGGCGCCCATCGGCTGCGCGCCGTTGGTGATGCCCTTGGCCATCGTCATCAGGTCCGGGGTCACGCCGAAGCTTTGCGCGGCGAACGCCTTCCCGGTGCGGCCGAAGCCGCAGATCACTTCGTCGAACACCAGCAGGATGCCGTGCGCGTCGCAGATCTCCCGCAGCCGCTTCAGGTAGCCCTTCGGCGGCACCAGCACGCCGGTCGAACCGGCAATCGGCTCGACGAAGCAGGCGGCGATGTTCTCGGGACCATAGAGGTTGACGAATCGCACCAGATCGTCGGCCAGCTCGGCGCCATGCGCGCCTTCGCCGCGGACGAACGCGTTTTCCTTCAGATGCGTGTGGCGCATGTGCACGACACCGGGCAGGGTCGGGCCGAAGCGGCGCCGGTTGTTGACCATGCCGGCGAGCGAAACGCCGCCGAAATTGACGCCGTGGTACGCACGTTCGCGCGAGACGAACATGTTGCGGCCGCCCTGGCCGCGCGCCTGGTGGTAGGCGAGCGCGACTTTCATCGCGGTGTCGACCGCTTCCGAGCCCGAATTGACGAAGAAGATGCGGTTCAGGTCGCCCGGCGTCAGCTCGGCCACGCGCGCCGCGAGCTCGAACGACTTCGGGTGTGCGCGCAGGAACGGCGCGATGAAATCGAGCTCGCGCAGCTGGTTTCCGACCGCATCGGCGATCTCCTTGCGGCCATGCCCGGCCGCGCAGCAGAACAGGCCCGAGCTGGCGTCGATGATCTTGTTTCCGCGGTCGCTCCAGTAATACATGCCTTCGGCGCGAACGACGATCTTCGGGTCGGACTTGAATTCGCGGTTCGGCGTGAACGGCATCCAGTACTCGTCCAGCGAGACCTGGGTGAGCGGCGAACTGTCGCGCAGATTGGTTTCGGCTTGCCCCATGCGTTTCTCCTCATCGCTGCGAAAGCGGCGCCGCGGCTTGGTCGCCATCGGGCCGTTGCGGCTGTGTTAGGATTCTACGCCAGCTTGCGGGCTGGGGTAATGCAGCGGCGGCGCACCGTGCGGTCGTCGCGCAGTTGTGAACCGCGCTCGAGCAAGGCACGCTCCCACGATGCACATCGGCGTTCCCAAGGAAATCAAGGTCCTCGAGCACCGCGTCGGCCTGACGCCGGAGAGCGTGCGCGAGGCGCGCACGCACGGCCACGAGGTGATTGTCGAGACTCGCGCCGGACAGGGCATCGGCATGGACGACGACGCCTATCGTCGTGCCGGGGCAGCGATCGCCGCCACGGCGGCGGAGGTGTTCGGTCGCGCCGACATGATCGTCAAGGTCAAGGAGCCGCAAGCGGTGGAGCGCGCGCTGCTGCGACGCGGCCAGTTGCTGTTCACCTACTTGCATCTCGCGCCCGACCCTGAGCAGGCGGCAGATCTCATCGCCAGCGGCGCCGTTTGCATCGCCTACGAGACGGTGACTTCGAAGAACGGCGGGCTGCCGCTGCTCGCGCCGATGTCGGAGGTCGCCGGGCGCATGTCGATCCAGGCCGGCGCCTACTTTCTGGAAAAGGCGCATGGCGGCCTCGGCGTGCTGCTCGGCGGCGTGCCCGGCGTCGATCCGGCCAAGGTCGTGATCCTGGGCGGCGGTGTCGTCGGCTCGCACGCCTGTCATATCGCGCTGGGCATGGGCGCGGAAGTCTGGGTGCTCGACCGCAATACCGATGTGTTGCGCGCGCTGTGGCGGCAGTTCGGCCGGCCGTTGAACACGGTGTTCTCGACGCACGATGCGATCGAGCGCCACGTCATCAGCGGCGATCTGGTCGTCGGCGGCGTGCTGATCCCCGGCGCGTCGGCGCCGAAGCTGGTGTCGGCCGCGCTGGTCAAGCAGATGAAAAAAGGCTCAGTGATCGTCGACGTGGCGATCGACCAGGGCGGCTGCTTCGAGACTTCGCGCCCGACGACGCATGCCGATCCGACCTACGTCGTCGACGGCGTGATCCACTATTGCGTGGCGAACATGCCGGGCGGCGTCCCGCGGACATCGACGTTCGCGCTGAACAACGCGACCTTGCCGTTTATCCTGGCGCTGGCGGACAAAGGCTATCGCGCCGCGCTCGCCGACGATCCGCACCTGGCCAATGGCTTGAACGTCGCATTCGGCAAGGTGACCTGCCGCCCGGTCGCCGAGGCGCTGGGCTACGACTACACCGAACCGGCGGACGCGCTGGCGTAAATGCGCGCGTAAACGAGGGGACGGCGATGAACTCGATGACCGATGCCGGCGCACTGCCGGCGAGAACCGCGGTGCGGGGCCGGCAGAAAATGACGCCGTCCGAGGCGTTTGTCGAAACCCTGGTCGCGCATGGCGTGACCGACGTCTTCGGCATCGTCGGCTCTGCCTACATGGATGCGCTCGATCTGTTTCCACTGGCGGGCATCCGGTTTATTTCGGTCGCCCACGAGCAGGGCGCCGGACACATGGCCGACGGCTACTCGCGCGTGTCCGGGCGGCACGGCGTCTGCATCGCGCAGAACGGACCCGGCATCACCAATTTCGTGACCGCGGTCGCGGGCGCGTACTGGGCGCATTCGCCGGTCGTCGTCGTCACGCCGGAGACCGGCTCGATGACGCTCGGCCTGGGCGGCTTCCAGGAAACCGAGCAACTGCCAATTTTCTCCAAGATCACCAAATACCAGGCGCACGTGAACAACCGGGCGCGGATGGCCGAGCTCACCTCGCGCGCGTTCGATCGCGCGCTGCTCGAGTTGGGGCCGACCCAGCTCAACATTCCGCGCGACTATTTCTACGGCGACATCGAATGCGAGATTCCGCTTCCGCTGTCGATCGAGCGCGGCGCCGGTGGCGAGCGGAGTCTCGACGATGCGGCGGCGCTGCTCGCCGAAGCGACGTTTCCGGTGCTCATCTCCGGCGGCGGCGTCGTGATGGCGGATGCGCAGGCCGAAGCGCTCGCGCTCGCCGAGCTCCTGCAGGCGCCGGTCGCCAACAGCTATCTGCACAACGATTCGTTTCCCGCCGATCATCCGCTGTGGTGCGGGCCGCTCGGCTACCAAGGCTCGAAGGCGGCGATGAAGCTTCTCGCCAAAGCCGACGTCGTGCTGGCGCTGGGGACGCGGCTGGGCCCGTTCGGCACGCTGCCGCAGCACGGACTCGATTACTGGCCGGCCGCGGCGAAGATCATCCAGATCGACGCCGATCCCAAGATGCTGGGCCTGGTCAAGCCGATCTCGGTCGGCATCTGCGGCGATGCGAAGGCCGCGGCGCGGGCGCTGATCGCCCGCCTTTCCGGGCGCGCGCTTGCCTGCCAGGGCAATCGCGAGCAGCGGCGCGCGGAAATCACCGCCGAGCGCTCAGCCTGGGAATCCGAGCTCGAGCAATGGTCGCACGAGAAGGATCGCTGGTCGCTCGAGGTCGCGACAGG
>DASYJB010000079.1:0-27435 GCA_035996965.1 Casimicrobiaceae bacterium
AGCCGCGTCCGGTATGTCGATCTCGGTCATCAGTTCGGCCCATTCGATCGGCAAGTCGCCGAGCCTGCCGTCGCGCCAGACAAAACGGAAGATGCGCCGGATGACTTCCGGGTCGGCGTCGGCGGCGACGGCAAGCCTCAACAGCGGCAGCGGATTGAACGGATGCACCGGCGGGAACTTGAACGGCACGCCGATGCGCTTGGCCTGCCAGGCGACGAACTGATAGGTAAAGCGCCGCTTGGCGGGAATTTCAGCAGGGCCCTTGTGTCCGTACGCCTTGAGCAGGCCGGCGAACAGCACCGGTCGGTAGCGCACGCGGATCGAGCGTTCGAGCTGTGGCAGCTGCTCGCATTGCAGGTACGAGAACGGCGAGACGAAGTCGAAATACCAGTCAGCGCTCGCCATCGCGCTTGTCCCAGTTTGCATGGCGCGCGGACATGGCCGCATGGAACCGCACGCGTCGTACCAGAAGAGTCGCGAGCAGCGTTTGCTTCTGTTCTGCCGACAGGTCGATCCAGCCGGCGATCTCGTCGAGCGTCCGGTAGCACCCGGCGCACAGGCCTGTCTCCGCGTCGATCGTGCATACGCTGGTGCATGGCGATGCGACTTCTGCGCCGCCGGAGCGCGTCATGACTCGGCCGGCAGGGGCTGCCGCGCGTCGAGCGCGCGCGCCACGCGCGATGCCGGCTGGCGCCCGAGGAAATCGGAAATGTACCGGCCGGCGATGCGCAGGCGTGTCATGTCGACGCCGGTTTCGATCTCGAGGCCCTCGAGCAGGTACAGCAGGTCCTCGGTGGCGACGTTGCCGGTCGCGCCCTTGGCGTAAGGGCATCCGCCGAGACCCGCCACCGAGCTGTCGAATGTGGCGACGCCGGCTTCCATCGCGGCATACACATTGGCGATCGCCTGGCCGTAGGTATCGTGAAAGTGTCCGGCCAGGGTGTCGACCGGGACCGTTTCGGCGACGGTCGCGATCATCCTTCCGGTCCTCCCCGGCGTCCCTGTGCCTATTGTGTCGCCGAGCGAAATCTCGTAGCAGCCCATCGCTTGCAGCGCGGCCGCGACTTCGCGCACCGCAGACGGCGCGATCTCGCCTTCGTACGGACAGTCGAGCACGCAGGAAATGTAGCCGCGCACGCGCACCCCGTGCGTCTTGGCTGCGGCGGCGACCGGACGCGCGCGCTCGAGGCTTTCGCCGATCGAGCAGTTGATGTTCTTTTGCGAAAACGTTTCCGACGCGGCAACGAATACCGCCACTTCGTCGGCGCCCGCGGCGAGCGCCGCCTCGAAGCCCTTGATGTTCGGCGTCAGCACCGGATAGCGCACGCCCGGCTTGCGCCGGATCGCCGCCATCACCTGCGCATTGTCGGCCATCTGCGGCACCCATTTGGGTGAAACGAAGCTGGTCGCTTCGATCGCCGCCAGGCCGGCATCGGACAGGCGGTCGATCAGGCCGACCTTGACGTCGGTCGGAACGACCGCCTTCTCGTTCTGCAAGCCATCGCGCGGCGCCACATCGACAATGCGCACGCGCCGCGGCAGCTTGCTGCTGATTGCCAGCCCCGTCATCGCATCGGCTTAGAAATCCCGCTCGGGGTCGACGATGCCGGTGATCGGCAATCCGGCCTCGAGCCTGGTTATCTTGGCGGCGATCTGCGCGACCGACTCTTCGACCAACGTGACCGCCGACACATGAGGTGTGATGGTGATGCGCGGATGATGCCAGAAAGGATGCGCGGCCGGTAAAGGCTCGTCCTGAAAGACATCGAGCGTCGCGCCGCCGAGCCTGCCTTGGTCGAGCAGCGCGAGGAGATCATCATCGACGATCAGCGGGCCGCGCGCAACGTTGACCAGATGCGCGCCGACCGGCAACTGCGAGAGCGCACGGCGATCGAGCAGGCCGCGGGTCTCGCGCGTCAGCGGCAGCAGGCACACCAGCACTTGGCAACGGGCGAGAAAGGCATCGAGCTCGGCGCTGCCGGCATAGCTGTCGACGCCCGCGACGTTTTTTCGCGTCCGGCTCCAGCCCGCGAGGGGAAATCCGAACGGCAGCAGCGCCGCGGCGACCGCGGTGCCCAGCACGCCGATGCCGAGTATGCCGACGCCGAACGCCCGCTTTTCCTGTCGCGCGAGCGGGCGCCAGAGTCCCGCACGCTGCGCCTCGGCGTACGAGTCGAACTCGCGGTACTGGCGAAGCACCGCATGGACGACGTATTCGCGCATTTGCTCCGCCATGCCGGCGTCCTCGACCCGCACGACGGGGACGCCGGCCGGCAAGGCTTCGCTTCCGGCCAGCGAGTCGAAGCCGGCGCCGAGATTGAATATCGCCTTGACGGATCCCAGGTCCCGCAGCAGGCGCGGTGGCGGCTTCCACAGCAGCGCGTAGTCGATGTCCTGTGGCGGCGACAGCCTGGCTTGGTCAGGCAGATGCGACCATGCATGCACGCGCGCCGCCGGAAGGGCGCGCGTCAGCGCGGCAAGCCATTCCGCACCATTGCCGGCTGCGCTGCAAAAGAGAAGATTCAAGTCTTTTCCGCTTCGGCTTCGACGTCGATCAGGTCCGCGCCCTCGGGCACCTGGTCTCCCTGGCGGTAGTGAATCGCCCTCACGGTGCCCGCAGTCGGTGCGACGATCGTATGCTCCATCTTCATCGCTTCGAGGATCAGCAGCGGCGCGCCGCGGGCCACGGTGTCGCCCGCCTTGACCAGAACCGCGACGATCGCACCCGACATCGGCGCAGTCAGGTGACCTCCCTGGCGGGGCTCCTCGCCGGCGTGTGCGAGTGGATCGACCAGGCGCAGCCGATGCTCTTCGCCGCCGCAGAACACATGGCGCTCGTCGCCGAGCGGCACCACCTGAACAGCGATGTGCACGCCGTCGATGACAACCGCCATCGACTCGCCGGCGTCTGAGACCGACGCCGACATCGACTTGCCGAGCGCCGCGACGATCCAGGCACCAGCACCATGCGCGACGCGCACGTCGACTTCATATTCGTCATCGCCAAAGGCGTAGGTCAGCCTGATCGGGTGGGCATCGCTGTTGAGCCACCAGCCTTCGATCGCGTGCCACGGCGCATAGGGGTCGGGCGACAACGCCGCGGCGGTGACGGCTGCCCCGCGCAATCGCGAAATTTCGCCCAGCGCTGCGACCGCCAATGTCGTCGCCGACGGCGCAGTCGCGGGCGGGAACAGATCGGCCTGATACCGCGCGATCAATCCGGTATCGAGCCGCGCGTCGGCAAACGCCGGATGCGCGATCAGGCGTTGCAAAAAAGCGACATTGGTCGCGACGCCGACGACGCGGTACTGTGCCAGCGCGTCGCCGAGACGGCGCAGCGCCTCGGGTCGATCGGCGCCGGAGGAGATAAGCTTGGCCAGCATCGGGTCGTAGAAGCGGCTGATCTCGTCGCCATTGCGCACGCCGCTGTCGATGCGCACGTGCTCCGACTGCGGTGGCGAGCTCAGGTGGGCGATTCGCCCGGTCGACGGCAGGAAACCGCGATCCGGATCCTCGGCGTAGATCCGGGCCTCGATCGCGTGACCGGTGATCGCGACCTCGTCCTGCCGGCGCGGCAGGCGCTCGCCGGCCGCGACCCGCAATTGCCATTCGACCAGGTCGAGGCCAGTGATCATCTCGGTGACCGGATGCTCGACCTGCAGGCGGGTATTCATTTCCATGAAATAGAATGCGCCGGCGCCAGCGGTCTCGACGATGAACTCGACGGTGCCGGCGCCGACGTACCCGATCGCCTTTGCCGCGGCAACCGCCGCGGCGCCCATTTCCGCGCGCCGCGCCGCGCTCATCCCCGGCGCCGGCGCCTCCTCGACGACTTTCTGATGGCGCCGCTGCACCGAGCAGTCGCGCTCGAACAAATGAATGCATTCGCCATGCGTGTCGGCGAAAACCTGCATTTCAATATGCCGCGGCTCGAGCAGATATTTTTCGAGCAGCACCGCCTGGTCACCGAAGCTCGCTTTGGCCTCCCGCCGCGCCGCGCCGAGCGCCGCGATGAAATCCTCGGCTCGCTCGACGACCCGCATGCCCTTGCCGCCGCCGCCGGCCGACGCCTTGATCAGCACCGGGTAGCCGATCGCATCGGCCTCTCGCCGCAGCAGCGCATCGTCCTGGTCGGCCCCGTGATAGCCGGGAACCAGCGCGACACCGGCGCGTCCCATGATCGTCTTCGACTCGGCCTTCGAGCCCATCGCCCGGATCGCCGCCGGCGGGGGACCGATGAAAACGAGCCCCGCCGCGGCGACAGCAGCGGCGAACTCCGCGTTCTCGGAGAGAAAGCCGTAGCCCGGATGAATTGCCTGCGCGCCGGCCTGTCGGGCAATCGCGATGATCTTGTCGCCGGAAAGATAACTTTCTCGCGGCGCCGGCGGCCCGAGACGATACGCCTCGTCACAGGTCTCGACATGCAGCGCGCCGGCATCGGCGTCGGAGTAAACGGCAACGGTGCGCACACCCATGCGTCGAGCGGTGCGTGCCACCCGGCAGGCGATCTCGCCGCGGTTGGCGATAAGTATCTTGGTGAACATCGGGCGACCGGCCATCGCGGCTGTTCAGGCGTCGGGCCGGCCCACGGCCGCGCCGAACCAACGCTGAATCCTTTCGATCATCGCCCGCAGCGAGCGCACCAGTTTCGGGAGCATCCAGATCGTCAAGGCGATCAGCAATGCCAGCACGATGAAAAACGCGATCGGATGCGCGAGCGCCAGATAGATCAACACGCCGACCAGCATGTCTTCGCCAAACGACGCGGCCCAGTTCGAGAACGGCTCGGGCGAAGTGTTGATGACCATCCGCGCACCGGATTTGGTGAAGTGGCTGCCTGCAGCAAGCGTCCCGCCGAGTATCGCCGCGGTCAGCATCCACGCCGGTGGCGAATCGCCAAACACGCTGGCCGCGAGCGCGGCGCCGGCAGGGATGCGCACGAACGTGTGCACCAAGTCCCACACCGAGTCGAAGCCGGGAACCTTGTCGGCGAAGAACTCGGCGACCACCATGAATCCCGAGGCCGCAAGCACCATCGGATGCGAGAGGATGCGCAGGTGCTCGGGGAGCTCGTACCAGCCGGCGAAGCCGACGGCACCGGTGATGAACAACACCGCATAGAGCCTAATTCCGCTGGCCCAGCCGAGAGCCGCAGCCAGCGCGATCAATTGCCAAGTGTCGAAGTGTTCCATCGCGACCTGGCTATTCGCCCCGCGGCACCCACGACGCCTTGCGCTTGCCCAGGAACGCGGCGACACCTTCCTTGGCCTCGGGCGAGGCACGCACGCGCGCGATCCGGCGCGCGGTGTCGGCGATCATCGACGCATCGGCGGGTCGCTGCGCGACCGCGCGGATCAACGCCTTGCACTCGGCCTGCGCCGCGGGTCCCGCGGTGACCAGGGCGCCGAGGATCTCATTGATCTGGCCATCCAGCTCCGGCAGCGGCGCCAGGTCGTGCAGCAATCCGAGCCGGAATGCTTCGGCGGCAGTGAACCGCTCGCCGCTCAGGAAATAGCGGCGCGCGGCGCGAGCGCCGATCGCTTCGATGACATACGGAGCGATCGTCGCCGGAATGAGTCCCAGTCGCGCTTCGGATAGCGCAAAGGTCGCATTCAATTCGCCGACGGCGATGTCGCAGCAGGCGACCAGCCCCACGCCACCGCCGAATGCCGCACCGTGCACCCGCGCGATCGTCGGCTTCGAAAGTTGATTCAGCGTCAGCAGCATTTTGGCCAATGCCTTCGCGTCGGCCAGGTTCTGCGGGCGCGAGAACGAAGCCATTTTTTTCATCCAGTTCAGATCGGCACCGGCGCAAAAGCTTTTACCTGCGCCGGTGAGCACCACCGCGCGCACGCTCTGATCGCGGTCGAGGCGCTGGAGCGCCGCGGTCAGCTCGGCGATCAGGACCTCGTCGAACGCGTTGTGCACATCGGGCCGGTCGAGCGTGACGATGGCGACGGCGGCGCGGACATCGACGTCGATGCTTCTGAAGGCAGCCGGGGCAAGCGCCGCCGGGGAACCGCCGCGGGTTCGCTTGCTGACTGGCTTGCTTACCGGTTTAGTGAGTTTTTTCGTCACGAGGCATCCTACATTCTGAAGACGCCGAAGCGCGTCGGCTCGATCGGGCTGTTCAACGCCGCCGAGATCGCAAGCCCGAGAACCTTTCGCGTATCGGCAGGGTCGATCACGCCGTCGTCCCACAGGCGGGCACTGGCATAGTACGGGTGGCCTTCCCGCTCGTACTGCTCGCGCAGCGGCGCCTTGAACGCCGCTTCCTCGTCGGCGCTCCACGCGCCGCCCTTGGCTTCGATCGCATCGCGCCGTATCGTCGCCAGCACCGTCGCGGCCTGCTCGCCGCCCATCACCGAAATCCGCGCATTCGGCCACATCCACAGGAAGCGCGGATTGAACGCGCGGCCACACATGCCGTAGTTCCCGGCGCCGTAGCTGCCTCCGATGATCACCGTGAACTTGGGCACGCTGGTGCACGACACGGCGGCCACCATCTTCGCGCCGTCGCTGGCGATGCCGCCAGCCTCGTATTTGCGGCCGACCATGAATCCGGTGATGTTCTGCAGGAAGATGAGCGGCGTGCCGCGCTGGCTGCACAATTCGATGAAGTGAGCGCCTTTCTTCGCGGATTCGGAATAAAGCACGCCGTTATTGGCGACGATGCCCACCAGATAGCCGGACAGGCGCGCGAAGCCGGTGACCAGCGTCGTACCGTAGCGCGCCTTGAACTCGTCGAACTCGCTGCCATCGACGATCCGGGCGATGACCTCGTGGACATCGTACGGTTTCTTGATATCCGCGTTGATGACGCCATAGAGCTCATCGGCGGCGTAGAGCGGCTCGCGCGGCGGCGCGACGTCGGGCGGCGCGGGCTTGACCCGATTGAGGTTGCCGACGATGCGGCGCGCGATCGAAAGCGCATGCGCGTCGTTCTGCGCGAAATAATCGGCGACGCCGGAGATCCGCGTGTGCACGTCTGCGCCGCCGAGCTCTTCGGCGCTGACGATCTCGCCGGTCGCCGCCTTGACCAGCGGCGGACCGGCCAGGAAGATCGTCCCTTGCTCGCGCACGATGATCGACTCGTCCGACATCGCCGGCACATAGGCGCCGCCCGCCGTGCACGAGCCCATGACGACGGCGATCTGCGGGATGCCTTCCGCAGACATTGTCGCCTGGTTGAAAAAAATGCGGCCGAAATGATCGCGGTCCGGAAAAACCTCGGTCTGATTCGGAAGATTCGCCCCGCCGGAGTCGACGAGGTAGATGCACGGCAGCCGGTTCTCGCGCGCGATCTCCTGCGCGCGCAAATGCTTTTTGACGGTCATCGGGTAGTAGGTCCCCCCTTTGACCGTCGCGTCGTTACAGACGATCACGCACTCGCGCCCCGACACGCGGCCGACGCCGGTGATGATGCCGGCCGCGGCGATGTTGTCGTCGTACATCCCGTAGGCCGCGAGCTGGGAAAGCTCGAGGAACGGCGAGCCTGGATCGAGCAGCGTGCCGACCCGGTCGCGCGGCAGCAGCTTGCCCCTGCCGGTATGACGGCCGCGCGCGACGTCGCCGCCGCCCTGCTCGACCGCGCGCACCTTGCTCCTCAGGTCGGCGACCAGCGTCTCGAGCGCGCTTCGGTTGGCGACGAAAACGGCGTCGCGCGAGTCAAGCATGGTTTCGATAACGGGCATGCTTGGTTACTCGGTTATTTTCGGAAGCGGATGGCCGGGCATCAGCTGATAGGGATGAACCCAGCGCGGCTCCGCCTGGATCCGCGCCAGCCAATCGCGGATATTCGGCAGGGTATTCCAGTCGGCGCCGATTTCTTCCGGCCAGAATAGATACCCGCACAACGACAGGTCTGCGATCGTCAATCGCTCCCCGACGGCGTATCGGCGCCCGGCGAGGTGCGCTTCGAGCACGCCCCAGGCGCCTTCCGAGCGCGCGCGCAAAAAGGCGAGAACGGCAGGATCCGGATCCTTGCCGAAGGTTCGAAGAAATCGCATGGTTGCCGTATAACTCGTCAGCTTGTGGTTGTCCCACAGCAGCCAGCGCAGGATTTCCCGACGCTCGGCATCATCTTTTGGGCCGAATCGCCCCAGCGTCTGCGCGAGATACTCGAGAATCACCCCCGATTGCGTGAGCCGCATGCCGCGATGCTCGAGCATCGGCGCCTCGCCCATGACATTGAGCTCGCGGTAGGCCGGGGACCGTGTCTCGCCGCCGAAATAGTCGACGAAGCGCGGCGCCCAGTCAGCGCCGGCAAGCTCGAGAAACAGCGCAGGCTTGTAGCAATTGCCCGATTGCGCAAAACAGTGCAGCGTGAACTCGGCCGGCTGCCTGGCCATCTCACCAGCCTCCAGTCGCCAGCCAGCGCTCGACTTGCTCGAACCGGTCGACGCCCCAGAACGGCTCGCCGTCGGCGATGACAAAAGGCGAGCCGAAAACGCCGGCCGCGATCGCCTTGTCGTTTTCGAGCCTCAGCGCGTCCTTGATCACCGGATCGTCGATCGCCGCGCGCGCGGCAGCGGCGTCGACACCGCATTGCGCGGCGATCGCGGCGGCGCGGTCGGGATTCGAGATGTCGACGTCGTCGACAAAAAAGGCGCGATAAAGCGCATGCAGCGCGCCTGCCGCCATCTCGGGGTTCGTTCGCTGCAGCCAGACGACGATGCGCGCCGGCGCCTGCGTCGAAATCGGAAACACTGTCGGCATACGGAAGGCCGTCACGCCGTGAAACCGGGCGCTGCGCGCAAAATCGCGCTTCGAGTAATCCCCCTTCAGCGGCACCTGCGTCAGTGGCACCGATCCGGTCTGCTTGAAAACCACGCCGAGCAGGACCGGGTGCCAGGCGACGCTGCGCCCGTGGCGGGCGGCGAGGGCTTCGATCTTCTCCGACCCGATGAAGCCGTACGGCGACGAGAAATCGAAATAGAAATCGATGACGGCAGGCATGAGGTCCTTTCGATCAGCCGGCGAGCGCGCGCCCGATCACCAGACGCTGGATGTCGCTGGTGCCCTCGTAGATCTGGCAGACGCGTACGTCGCGATAGATTCGCTCGACCGGGAAGTCGGTGACGTAGCCATAGCCGCCATGGATCTGGATCGCGTCCGAGCACACGCGTTCCGCCATTTCCGACGCAAAAAGCTTTGCCATCGAGGCTTCCTTCAGGCACGGCAGGCCCGCGTCTCGCAGGCTCGCCGCATGCCAGGTAAGTTGCCGGGCGGCTTCGATCTGCGTGGCCATGTCGGCGAGCCGAAAACTGATCGCCTGATGCTCGATGATCGGCTTGCCGAAGCTTTCCCGCTCGCGCGCATACGACAGCGCTGCCTCGAAAGCCGCGCGCGCCATGCCGACGGCCTGCGCGGCGATGCCGATGCGGCCGGCCTCGAGATTGGCCAGCGCGATTCGGTAACCCTCGCCTTCGCGGCCCAGCAGGTTGGCGGCCGGCACCCGGCAGTCGGAGAACACGATTTGCGCGGTATCGGAGGCGCGCTGTCCGAGCTTGTCCTCGATGCGCGCCGCGTCGTATCCCGGCAACGCCGTATCGACGATGAACGCCGACATGCCTTTCTTGCCGGCGGCCTTGTCGGTCAAGGCGAACACGATCGCGACGTCGGCATTCTTGCCCGAGGTGATGAACTGCTTGGTGCCGTTCAACACATAGTGCCCGCCGCCATCGCCATCGTCATCACCGCCGCGAACGAACTCCGCCCGCGTCGCGATGGCCGCCGCGTCCGAGCCGGTATGCGGCTCGGTCAGGCAGAAACAGCCGATCTTGGCGCCGCTCGCCAGCGGCTTGAGATAGCGGTCTTTCTGCGCCGCGGTGCCGAACGCGAATATCGGCCCGCAGACGACCGAGTTCTGCACGCTGATGATGGTGGACGTCGCGCCGTCGCCGGCGGCGATTTCCTCCAGCGCCACGGCAAGCGATACATAGTCCAGGCCCGCGCCACCGTACGACTCGGGAACGACGATGCCGCAGGCGCCGAGCGCTGCCAGCTCGCGCAACGCGTCGCGCGGAAACTCGTGTTCGCGATCCCATGCGGCGGCGAACGGCGCCAGCCGCTGCTGCGCGAAGTTGCGCATCGTCTCGCGCACCATCTGCTGGGAATCGCTGAGCAGCATCGAAAGGATCGCCTATCGCCGCGAGTCGAAGGCGAGCCGTACCGCGATGCCGGCGAGCACGACGCCGAGCACCCAGCGTTGCACCGCCGACCATAGCGGCCGTCTGGCAAGCCAGCCGGTGATCGCGGCGGCGGCGAGGACGAAGACGAGGTCGCTCGCGACATTGATCGCTATCTGCAGCAGACCGAGGACCAGCCCTTGGGCCAACACACTGCCGCGAGTGGCATCGATGAACTGCGGAAACAGCGCCAGATAGAACATCGCCACTTTCGGATTCAGCATGCTGGTCATGAGGCCCATGCGGAAGAGCCGCCATGGCGCGTCCTGCGGCAGCGAGCGCGGCGCGAACACGCCCTGCCCTCCGGGCCGCAACGCGTCCCAAGCGAGCCACAGCAGGTAGCCGGCACCGGCATACCGAACGGCATCGTAGAAGACCGGCACCGTAAGGAAGATCGCCGACAGCCCAAGCGCCGCGGCGAAGACATGGAACACGAAGCCGAGCGAGGTGCCGGCGAGCGAGACGATGCCGGCGCGGCGTCCCTGGCAAAGGGTTCGCGACACCAGGTAAAGCAGGTTCGGCCCTGGGGTCAGCGCCAGCAGGATGCTCGCCAGCGCGAACAGCGCGAGGTTCTGCGCCGTCGGCATCAGCCGCTTTCCGTTTCGCCGGGGCGAGCGAGACCGACGGCTGCGCCGTCAGCGTGGCCCCACGCACGCGGCCTCAAGCGCCGGCCTCGTAGCCCAATTCGCGCATCAGCGGTCCGGCGCCGCCTTCCACCTGGCGGCGTTCGGCATCGCTCATTTCGCGCCGCCACGCCTCGACGCGCTCGGCCATCGGCGGACGCGCGAGATTGACATGGATGCGCGTGCGCTCCTCGCGCGCGATCATCCTCCCGTCGACGTGCGCACGGCCCTGCAGCCTGGCCAGCCGCTCCTGGCCGCGCGCGCCGGAATCGAGCATCGCCGGCTGATAGGCCAACGACAGGTACGAACAGAGCCGCCTGAGCTCCGCTTCCGGGCGGAGCACCAGGTCCTCGAAGCGGATCTCCTGGTAGTGGGGCAGCGAGAGCGCCGCTTGCCGGCCGACTTCGACGTGCTGCCGCCAGAACGATCCGAGCACCGCGTAATCCTGGCTGGGCGCGAACCAGGTCTTGCGCCATGACATCGCGGTATCGCGCGGATCGCGTATCACATGAATGAAATGCGCTTCGGGAAGGAGTGCCTGGATGTGCTGCATCGTGTAAACATAACCGGGAGTCTTGTCGCCGCTGCGTGCCTTGCGCTGGCTTTCGCCGTATAGCGCGTAGAACGACCGGGTGCCCGCGGCAACGGTGAACGCGGGGATCGCGTGCAGCCTGCGCCAGAACAGGTCTTTGTCGAGGCCGAAATCCGACCAGTTCGAGATCGTCATCCGGTCGGCGGTGACGATGTCGAAAAAGCGCCGTCGCAGCGACGCCGGATCGCCGGCCAGCCCCATCACGTGGGGCAGGAACGAGGTCTCGGGCGGAATCGCCAGCTGCGAATGCGCGTCGAGCATCACCGCCAGCAACGAGGTGCCCGAGCGCGGACATCCGACGATCACCGGAAAAGGATCGCGCGCGCCGCGAGGCGCGGCCGACGGCGCCGGCTTGCCGCCGATGCGCAAGGTGACGCGCGGCGACTCGAAGACGAGCTTGTCGGCCATCGCCTTGTCGTCAGGCGAGCTCGATCGCGAGCGCGGTCGCTTCGCCGCCGCCGATGCAAAGGCTGGCCATTCCGCGCCTCTTGCCGAGCTTGCGCAGCGCGCCGAGCAGCGTCACTACGATGCGCGCGCCCGACGCGCCGATCGGATGGCCGAGCGCGCATGCCCCGCCGTGGACATTGACCTTGTCCGCCGGCAGCCCATGCTCGTGCATCGCTGCCATCGTGACCACCGCGAACGCTTCGTTGATCTCGTACAGATCGACATCGTCGGGCTTCCAGCCGACTTTCGCATAGAGCTTGCGCATCGCACCGACCGGCGCCGTCGTGAACCATCCCGGCTCCTGCGCGTGCGTCGCATGGTCGAGGATCACCGCGAGCGGCTTCAAACCCTTGCGCTCGGCAAGCGAGCGGCGCATCAGCACCAGCGCCGCCGCGCCGTCGGAAATCGAGCTGGAATTTGCCGCGGTGACCGTTCCATCCTTGCGGAATGCCGGTTTGAGGCCCGGGACCTTGTCGGGACTCGCTTTCGCCGGCTGTTCGTCCTTGTCGATGACGACATCTCCCTTGCGGCCCGACACGGTGACCGGCGCGATTTCCCAGCCAAACGATCCGTCGTTGTTCGCGGCAAGCGCGCGAGAAAGCGAACGCAAGGCAAACTCGTCCTGCGCTTCGCGCGAAAAATGGAACTTGTCTGCGCACTGCTCGGCGAACACGCCCATCAGCTTGCCGCGGTCATAGGCGTCCTCGAGCCCGTCGAAAAACATATGGTCGATGACCGTGCCATGGCCCATGCGCATGCCCGATCGCGCCTTCGGCAGCAGGTACGGCGCATTGGTCATGCTCTCCATGCCGCCGGCAACGATGATGTCGGCACTGCCGGCGATGATCGCATCGTGCGCAAGCATCGTCGCCTTCATCGCCGAGCCGCACATCTTCGACAAGGTCGTGCAGTTCGTCGAAAGCGGCAGGCCCGCCTTCAGCGAAGCCTGGCGGGCCGGCGCCTGCCCCTGCCCGGCCATCAGGCAATTGCCGAAAATCAGCTCGTCGACGTCTGCTGGTGCGATGCCGGCGCGCTCTACGGCCGCCTTGATCGCCACCGCGCCGAGATCGCTCGCCGCAAGCGAAGCGAAATCGCCCTGCAGACCTCCGATCGGCGTTCTCGCCGCACCGACGATGACTATCGGATCGTTTTGCACAATGAGTTTGCTCCTCGACAAATCCGCCGCGCGCCGCGGCCGCAGCCTTACGCTGGCGGCGACGGCTTTTCGGGTGGCTTCTGCACGCGCCGCGGCCGGCGCACGAGCTCGCCGCCGCAGTTCGGACACACGCCGTTCAGCGCGTTGGCGCACGTTGCGCAGAACGTGCATTCGTAGCTGCAGATGTATGCGGCATCGGCGTCGGCGGTAAGCGGCCATGCACATCGCTCACAGCGTTCGCGCATTTCCAGTGCCATCGCCTCTCCGGTCACTTGGTCTCGTTGAACAGTTCGCGGCCGATCAGCATCCGGCGAATCTCTGATGTTCCGGCGCCGATCTCATACAGCTTGGCATCGCGCCAGAGCCGGCCCACCGGATATTCGTTGATATAGCCGTTGCCGCCGAGGGCCTGGATCGCCTCGCCGGCCATCCAGGTCGCCTTTTCCGCTGCATACAGTATCGCACCTGCGGCGTCCTTGCGCGCGGTCTCGCCCCGGTCGCAGGCCTGCGCCACCGCGTAGACGTATGCACGGCACGCAGCCATCGTCGTATACATGTCGGCGATCTTGCCCTGCATCAGCTGGAACTCGCCGATCGGCTGGCCGAATTGGCGTCGCTCATGCACATACGGCAGCACCGCGTCCATGCAGGCGCTCATGATCCCCAGCGGGCCGCCGGCCAGTACGACACGCTCGTAGTCGAGTCCGCTCATCAGGATGTTGACGCCGCGTCCTTCCTCGGAGAGCACGTTTCCCTCCGGCACTTCGCAGTCCTCGAACACCAGCTCGCAGGTATTGGACCCGCGCATGCCGAGCTTGTCGAGCTTTTGCGCGGTGGAAAAACCCTTCATGCCCTTTTCGATCAGGAATGCGGTGATGCCTCGCGGTCCCGCGTCGAGGTCGGTCTTGGCGTAGACGACCAGCGTATCGGCGTCGGGACCATTGGTGATCCACATTTTCGTTCCGTTCAGGACGTAGTGGCCGTCGCGACGCACCGCGGAAAGCCGCATTGAAACGACGTCGGACCCCGCGCCGGGCTCGCTCATCGCCAGCGCCCCGACATGTTCACCCGACACCAGTTTGGGCAGGAAGCGTCGTTTTTGCTCGACACTGCCATTGCGCCGGATCTGGTTGACGCAAAGATTCGAGTGGGCGCCGTACGACAGCCCGACCGATGCCGACGCACGGCTGATCTCTTCCATCGCGACGACGTGCGCGAGATAGCCCATCGCCGTACCGCCGAACTCTTCCTCGACGGTAATGCCGAGCAGGCCGAGATCGCCCATCTTGCGCCACAGGTCCTGCGGAAAACGGTTGTCGTGATCGATCGCCGCGGCTCGGGGTGCGATCTCGGCGGCAGCGAAGTCCTGGACCGTCGCCCGCAGCATGTCGGCGGTCTCACCCAGCGCGAAATTGAGCGACGGGAAGTTGGACATCATGCCTCCTCAATAGTCCGGCTTGCCGGCGAGTACGATCAGCGTCTGCTGCATGATCGCGCATAGCGTGCGCGCCCCGGCGCGCTCCGCGTAGACTTCCCCCCGCGTGATCACCAGCGTCCTGCCCGGCTTCACGACCGAGGCCTCGGCGACGAGTCGCTCGCCGGTTGCCGGTGCGACCAGGTTCAGCTTGTACTCGACCGTCAAAACGCTCGCATCGGCGGGAAACAGCGTAAATCCCGCGTAGCCGCCGGCGGAATCGACGATCATGCTGACGATCCCCGCGTGGATGTATCCGTGCTGCTGAGTCAGATCGTCCCGGGATGGCAGCTCGATCGTACAAGCGCCGGGCGCGATCCGGGTCATCCGCGCCCCGATCAGCCGCATCGCCGACTGCCGGTCGAAGCTCGCTCGCACACGCGCCGCGTAATCCGGGTCCGGTGGCACGTGTTCGGGATGCGATTTCAAGCCTGCCTGCGTTGCAGTCATCTTAGGTCACTCCCGCGGACGCGCCCGGAGGTAAGCCGCCGACTCTATATGACGTTTACGTAAACGTCAACCTTGGCAGCGTCAGGGTCACGGCGCGCCTCCATTCGGACCTTTGCGCAGGCGCTTGCGGCATTGCCGTTCCAGGGCCTCGATCTCCTGCAGCACGATCGCGATGTCTTCCTGCTGCTGCTTGAGCATCGCACGCCGCGCCGCCAGCAGCTCGAGAAACTTGATCAGCTGCGGGCGTTCGCTCCTGCTGACGTCGTACAGGTCGAGGAGCTCGCGGATCTCGGTCAAAGACAGGCCCAGCCGCTTGCCGCGCAGGATGAGTTTGATGCGCACCCGCTCGCGCTCGCCGTAGATGCGCGCTTGCCCGGCGCGGCGCGGCGCCAACAGGCCTTCGTCTTCGTAGAAGCGGATCGTGCGCGTCGTCAGCGCGAATTCCTGCGCGAGGTCGGAGATCGTGAAGGTGGCCGGATCCGGATGCGATGGCATTGCGGCGAGGCGGAACGTCGAGTGCGGGGGCGCGGTCAAGATACCACAAGGCGTGCGCTCGGCTTGTCGCGCGATGTCCCGCGGTGTTCTCTTTGCAACTTGACAGGCAGCAGCGATTCGAACACGATGCTGCGTTGCACAAAACCGCCGGCGCGCCGCACTGCCGCCGATGCCGGTCGAGATGAACGCCCCTCTGCCATCGATCCTCAGCTATCCGCATACCGATGCGCCCGCCCCCGGCACGTCGCGCGAGGTTGCGCCCGGCATTCATTGGCTGCGCATGCCTTTGCCGTTCGCGCTCGATCACATCAATCTGTGGCTGCTCGCCGACGGTATCGCGTGGACCCAGGTCGATTGCGGTTACGGCAACGCGGCCACGCGCGCGCTCTGGCAGACGCATTTCACCGGGACCCTCGCCGGTCGGCCGCTGACCCGCGTCATCGCGACGCACTATCATCCCGATCATCTGGGCAACGCGGCCTGGCTGGCGGGCCGCTTCTCCTGCCCGGTGATGATGCCGCAGGCCGAATATCTGACCGCGCATGCGATCGCGGGCGAGCACAGCGGTTATGGCCCGGCGTCGATGCGCGAGATGCTGCGCGCGCACGGCTTGTCCGCCGAGCATCTGGCGGCGCTGGATGCCCGCGGCAATCCCTACCGGCGCGGCGTGCCGGAAATCCCGTCGAGCTTTCAGCGCCTGGCCGCGCACGATGAAGTCCGCATCGGCGCGAATAACTGGCGGGTGATTCCCGGCTCCGGCCATTCGCCCGAGCATGCCTCGCTCTACTGCAAGGATCTCGGCGTCTGCATTTCCGGAGACATGCTGCTGCCACGGATCAGCACCAACGTCAGCGTCTGGCCGGTCGAGCCCGAAGGCGACCCGTTGCGGCGGTTCCTGGATTCGCTGACGGCATTCGCCGAGCTTCCCGGCGAGACGCTGATACTGCCCTCGCACGGGTTGCCGTTCGTCAGGGCCGGCGCTCGCGTCGATCAACTGCGCCAGCATCACGCGGCGCGACTGGCGGAGCTCGAAATCGCCGCAACGACGCCGAAGACCGCGGCCGACATCGTGCCGGTACTGTTCCGTCGCGAACTCGACCTGCAGCAACGCTTTTTCGCGATGGGCGAGGCAATCGCCCATCTGAACCATCTGTGGCATCGCGGACGTCTCGATCGCTCGGTCGACGCCGACGGGACGATCCGCTTCGTCCGCGCCACCGGCATACAATAAAGTCATTTCGAAAGGGTCTTGATGAGCGCAACCGATACCGCGGGCTTGAGCAAGAAGGGCTATGACCCGGTTGCGCTGGCGGACTCGCTCGCCAGTGCCGCCGACAAGAGTGCAAAGCTCCTCGGGGACTTCCTTGCCCGCCAGTCGAAGTCGGGCCCCTCGCTCGCCAGCGACGAATTCGGACTGACCAAGGCGTTCATGGAAATGGCGGCGAAGATGCTGTCCAATCCCTACCGCATGGCCGAGACGCAGATGAACCTGTGGTGGGATTATTCGGCGCTCTGGCAGTCGTCGATGCTCAAGCTGATGGGTCAGACGTCGGCGCCAGTCGTCGAGCCGGCAAAAGGCGACCGGCGCTTTCGCCACGAGGACTGGCAGGAGCATTTCCTGTTCGACTACGTCAAGCAGTCGTACCTGATCGCGGCGCGCTGGCTGCACAACGCCGTCGCAAGTGTCGAGGGACTCGACGAGCACACGCAGAAAAAGGTCGATTTCTTCACCCGCCAGTACATCGACGCGCTGGCGCCGTCGAACTTCGCGCTGACCAATCCCGAGGTATTCCGTGAAACCGTCGCGAGCGGCGGCCAGAACCTGGTCAAGGGGCTGAACAACCTGCTCGACGATATCGAGCGCGGCAATGGCCAGCTCAAGATATCGATGACCGACAGCAAGGCGTTCGAGCTCGGCGTAAACATCGCCACGACGCCGGGCAAGGTCGTCTACCAGAACGAGCTGATGCAGCTGATCCAGTACGAGCCGGCAACGGCCAAGGTCTTCAAGCGGCCGCTGCTGATCATACCGCCGTGGATCAACAAGTATTACATCCTCGATTTGCGCGAGAAGAACTCGCTGGTCAAATGGTGCGTCGAGCACGGGCTTACCGTCTTCGTGATCTCGTGGGTCAATCCCGACAAGAAGCTTGCTGGCAAGGACTTCGTCGACTACATGCAGGAAGGCACGCTCGCGGCGCTCGGCGCGATCGAGCAGGCGACCGGCGAGCGCGAGATCAATGCGCTCGGCTACTGCCTGGGCGGAACCCTCCTCACCGCCACATTGGCTTACATGGCGGCGAAAAAGGACCGGCGCATCGTCAGTGCGGGCTTCATGAGCTCGCTGATCGACTTCACCGGCGCAGGCGAGCTCGAGGTGTTCATCGACGAGAGCCAGGTCCAGGCGCTGGAAAAGAAGATGAACGAGCGGGGCTATCTCGAGGGATCGGAGATGGCCAACTCGTTCAACATGCTGCGCAGCAATGACCTTATCTGGTCGTTCGTCATCAACAACTATCTGCTCGGACGCGATCCGTTCCCGTTCGACCTGCTGCACTGGAACTGCGATTCGACGCGCATGCCCGCGAAGATGCACAGCTTCTATCTGCGCAACATGTATTTGCGCAATGCGCTGAAGGACCCGGGGGGCATCAGCCTGGCCGACGTGCCGATCGACGTGTCCAAGATCGTGCTGCCCACCTATTTCGTCTCGGCGATCGAGGATCACATCGCACCCTGGAAAACGACCCATGCGGGTCCGAGGCTCCTCGGCGGCAAGTCGCGCTTCGTCCTGTCGGGGTCCGGACACATCGCCGGCATGATCAACCCGCCGTCCGCCAACAAATACGGCTATTGGACCAATGACAAACTCGCGGCGACACCCGACGAATGGCTAGCGGGTGCGAAGCAGCACGAAGGTTCCTGGTGGAATGACTGGTTGACCTGGCTCAAGCCGCAGCTCGGGCCGCAGGTGGCCGCCCGCGCGCTGGGAAAGAGCGGTGGGAAGGGCCGCCTGAAAATCATCGAGCCCGCGCCGGGAAGCTATGCGCGATTGCGAGCCGATGCACTTTGAATCGCGCGGCAGCGTTCGCGGCAACACCGCGGCGACGATCGCCGGTGTGGGCGTCGGTGCCTATGCCGGCCACGAAGTGGAGAAGAACGTGAAGAAAAAGTCCTACTACGCCGTCAATGTGCAGCTCGACAACGGCACCAAGCGCTCGTTCCCCCAAGGATCGAACCCGCCCTTTCGCGACGGCGATCGGGTCAAGGTCGTCGACGGCAGGCTCGCGCTGCTCGCCAAATAGCGTACAGCGGTCGCTAGTCCAGCCCGGGCAATGTAGCGCCTGGGTTTTTTGTTGCGCGGACGGTACAAAGCGCCGCCGGCGGCAAGCGCGGGACCCCGCACAGGGATTAAGATGCGTATGCTCGCGCGGTGCGACAACCTGACGGAGGAGATTTGTCAATGCGGACGGTGACGAAATCGATTTGGGCCGCGGCGTGGGCCATCGGACTGTGTCTCGCCAACGGACCGGCAGCGGCGCAATTCCACCAGTTCTACTTTTTTGGCGACAGCCTGACCGACGCCGGCTCGTTCAAGCCGGTGCTTCCCCCCGGCACCGGCAAGTTCACGACCAATCCGGGCCCGGTATGGGCCGAAGTCATCGCGCAGCGGTACGGCTCGACGGCGACTCCCGCCAACCAGGGAGGCAACGACTTTGCCGAGGGAGGCGCCCGGGTGACACAGCTGCCGGGTTTTCCCGCGTCGCCGCCGACAGGGACCGCGACGCCGGTGGCCGTGCAGGTGCAACAGTTCCTCGCCAAAGGCGCGGTCGATCCGCGCGCGCTGTATTCGGTGTGGGCCGGCGCCAACGACCTGTTTGTCCAGCTCGGGCTGGCGCAAACGGGCGCGATTACACCAACCCAACTCCAGACCAACCTCGCCACCGCGGCGGTGCAGGTCGTCCAGCAAGTCGGCATCTTGAATGCCGCCGGCGCACGCTACATCATGGTGTTCAACCTTCCCGACGTGGGCAGCACGCCGTTCGGACGCGGCTCCGGCCAGGGAGCGTCGATCACCGCACTGTCAAGCTTTTTCAACAGCACGCTCAGCACCGGGCTCGATGCGCTCCACATCGATGTGATCCGGTTGAACATTTTTTCGCTGTTGAATGAAGTCGTCGCCGACCCGGCGGCGTTCGGCTTCACCAACGCCAGCTCGCCGGCGTGCACGGTCCCATCGCTGGTTTGCACCTCATCGACGTTGGTCGCTCCGAACGCTGCGCAGACGTTTGTCTTCGCCGACAGCGTTCATCCGACGACCGCCGGGCATCAGGTGATCGCCGACTATGTGGCCTCGGTGCTGGAGGCGCCGCAGAAAATCGGCCTGCTGGCCGAAGCGCCGCTGCAGGTCGAACAGGCGAATTTCCGCGCTATCGACGACCGGATGTGGTCGTCGCTGAACGCGCCGCGCGCGCAGAAGAAGTTCGACACCTACGCCGTCTACGACTATGGCAACTACGACCACAGCGGAGACTTCGGCGGCGGCAGCGATCACATGAATACGGTCACGATCGGCGGCGACATGAAGCTGTCCGAGCGCCTGCTCGCCGGCATTGCGTTCGGCTACTCCGAGGACAAGGCCTCGTTCGGCGACAACGGCGGCGGATTCAAGCTTAATGAAGCATCGCTCACCGCCTACGCGGGCTACGGCCTGGGCCCGTGGTATGTCGGCGCGAGCATCGGCGCCGGCGATCTCGATTTCCGCAACATCCATCGCACGTTCGCGCTCGGCGGAGGCACTCGCACCGAAACCGGCGACACGCACGGAACCAACGTCATGGCCAGGGTTCTCGGCGGCTATTGGTTCAATACCACGGCCAACTGGCTGCACGGGCCGTTCGCACGGCTCACCTATCAGCAGAACAAAGTCTATGCCTGGTCGGAAGAAGGCACCAGCAGCACGGCGATGTCATTCGGTCATCAGCAGCGCGAGTCGCTGGCCTCGAGCCTGGGCTGGCAGGCAAGCGGCACCTTCGGATCGCTTCGGCCGTTCGCGCGATTGACCTGGGAAAAGGAATACGACAACGGCGAGCGCACGGTACGCGCTGGACTCGTATCGACCGGCGGCATCGGCTTCGGCCTGCCGGCGCTTCGTCTCGACGACAGCTACGTGCTGTTCGGGATCGGCGCCAGCGTCGATCTGGGCAACAGGCTCATCGGCTTCGCCAGCGTCAACGCGACGGCCTCCAAGGACGACGGCAATTACCAGGCCGTGACGGTGGGCGTGCGCCTACCTCTCTGAATACTGCCCGCGCACAAAAAAGGCGGCGTCATGCGGCCTTTTTCTTAACTACCCGCCAGGTCTCGGCGCATCTGCGCGAGGTAATCCAGTCCGGCGATGGCGCGAGCGCCGTACCATGACGTCATCTCCCCGTCGATCAAGGCGACCGGCGTCGGCTGGCCGCGGCTGGTGAGCGTCGCGGCGAGTGCGCTTGCGTCTTTCTCCCTGAATGCATAAGGCTCGGTCGAGAGCAGGATCCGTTCGGCCTCGCGCCACGCCGGCGCATCGTCGGCAAGCGTCGGATAGCGCGACGCAGAAATCGCCGGCACCGTCTGCCAGCGCGCCAGAGCGAGCATCGCCGACACATAGGTCGATCGCGCCACCGTGTACCAAGGGTTGCGCCAGATCAGATAGAGCACGTTCTGGTGCGGAACAGTGCTGACTGCGTCGAGCAAGGCGTCCCTGGCCGCCGCGTAGCGCGCCGCCAAGGCTTCGGCCTCCGCGAGCCGGCCGAAGATCGTCCCGAACATCCGGTACAGCTGCAGGTTGTCGTCTGGCGCCAGGGGGTGGGTGACGATCACGTGCGCGACTTCCGCCGCCAGCGCATCGACGGTCTCGCGCCGATTTTCGTCGATATTGACAATAAGATGCGTCGGCGCCAGGGCGAGGACCTTGTCGAGGGCGACATCCTTGGTGCCCCCGACCTTGGGCACGCGCCGCACCGCGTCGCGCGGATGGATGCAAAAACCGGTTCGACCGACGACCTGGTCGCCCAGCCCGAGCATGAACAGCAGCTCGGTCAGGCTCGGCACCAGGCTGACGATGCGCACGTCGGCTCGGGCGACCGGGTGCACGACGCCGAGGGCGTCGCGCCGCGCGCTGTCGTCCGGCATCGGTCAGGGGCCTAGGCCGGGGCGCGCGGCTTGCGCGGCCTCTTCGCCAGAATCCCGTCGAAAACCGGGCGCGGCAGGACGCGCAGCGCGCGGCCCAGCCATGCCATCTGCCATGGCAGCACATAAAAGCGACGCCGGCGGGCGACCGCACCGGCGATCAGCCGCGCCGCCTTGTCCGGCGCCAGCAGGAACGGCATGCGATATGGATTGTTCGCGGTCATCGGCGTGGCGATGAACCCGGGACAGATCGTGACGACTTCGACCCCGCTGCCGACGAGCTCGACGCGCAGGCTTTCGAGATAGTTGATGGCCGCGGCCTTCGATGCCGAATACGCTCCCGCGCCCGGCAGCCCGCGAAAGCCCGCGACGCTCGCGATTCCGACCAGCGTCCCGTGGCGGGCCGCCATCATGCCCGCCACAAACGGTTGGAACGTGTGCACGAGGCCGAGCACATTGGTCTCGAGCACCGCGCGGAACGACGCGATATCGGCGGCATACTGGGTCGAGGTGCCGACCGAGATGCCGGCGTTGGCGATGACGACATCGGGAAGACCGAACCGCGCGACAAAATCGTCGGCCGCGGCCCGCAAGGCCGCCGCATCGCGCACGTCGCCGGCGTACCAGGCGTGGCGGCCGGCATCGAGCTTCGCCGCAAGACTCGCCGGCGCCGCGGATCGCCGCGCGTAAAGGCCGAGGACGGCGCCTTTGCCGGCGTAGAACTCGGCCAGCGCGGCGCCTATACCGCTGCTTGCGCCCGTGAGGAAGACGTTCACGTGCGCGCGGCGCTGGCCGCTACGACACTAGCTCTTCGCCCGCTCGGCGCGAGCCTTGGCGATCAGGACGTCGAGTGCGGCGGGCACCTCGGCGTGGCCGCCGATGCGATCCGACGCCGTGATGAACTTGCCGTCGACGACGACCGTGGGCACCGATTGAATGTTGTACGTCTGCGCCTGTGCGGTCGCGCGCTTCATCTTGCTGTCGATGCCGAACGACGTGTATACGCCGGCGACCTTGGCGCGATCGAGACCCTTGCTGGCAGCCCAGTCGAGAAACGTCTTGTCGTCCCAGAGTGGCTGGCCATTGGCATGGAGCGCCTTGAACACTTCGGGCGACAGCCGCGTTTCCTCACCCAGCGCGTCGAGCGTGTAGTAGATCTTGGCCAGCGCCTTCCAGCGCTCCTGGAACATGACCGGGACCCGCCGGAACTGCACGTCGGCAGGTGCGGTCTTGAACCAGTTGTCCAGGTACGGCTCGAGATCGCTGCAATGCGGGCAGCCGTACGAAAAGAATTCGATGACCTCGATCTTTTTGCCCGATTCGACCGGTTGAGGCACCTTCAGCCGGGCGTAATTCTTCCCTTCGACGAGATCGGCCGCGCCGGCAGTCGCGAACGAAAACACGGCCAGAAAGCCGACAAGGCACTGCGCGAAGCGACTCATCGCAACTCCTGCGAAAAATGATCGGAAAGCGGCTATTGGGCTGGCCGGCGACGTGGAAGTTCAACCTCGCCCAGCCGGCGGATGCTCATGGGTTCTTGATCACCGCGGCATCGAATCCGCTCTTGCCGAGCTCGGCTTTGACGCGATTGACTTCGTCGGTATTGTCGAACGGACCCACCCGCACGCGATAGCGCACGCCCTGGTCCGGCAAAGTCGCCGACTGGACTGCGGCTTCCCAGCCGGCAAGCGCGAGCCGCGCCTTGAGACTGTCGGCGTCCGACTGGCTGGCAAACGCCCCGGCTTGCAGCCACATGCGGTCGGCGGGCTTGACCGCGCCGGCCGGCGGGCCCGCCTTGGCAACGGTGTCCGGCGCCGACTTGTCGCCGGGGCGTTCGATCGCCTTGTCCGGCGCCTTGCGCTCGGCGCCGATCCGAGGCTCTTCTGCGCCCGGAAGGATTTTGTAAAAGTCGAAACGCGGCTTTTCCGCCGCGCCCGCGGCTGCCGGCATGTCGGTCTTGTTAACGCGCGCCGCGTCCTTAGCCGCGCTGGGGACCGGCAACGGCGACGAGAGCCCGGCTCGGGCGAGGTAGTACGCGACCGCGGCCGCGATGGCCAGCCCGAGGATCAGGCCGAGGAAAATACCGAGCACGACGCCACCACGCATCGATCGGCGCGCCCGTCGGGCGCAGGGTTTTCTGGTCTGTGCGAAATTCATCAATCCGTGTCTTCGTGGTTCGGGGCTTCCTTGCGCATCGCTACCGGCGCGCTGACGCCCAGCATCGCGAGCCCGTTTCGTATCACCTGTCCGACCGCGACGACCAGCGCAAGGCGCGCCTTGCGCAAAGCGACATCGTCGACAAGGAACTGTTCGGCATTATAGTAGCTGTGAAATTCAGCCGCCAATTCCTTCAGATAGAAGGTCACCAGATGCGGCGCCAGCTCGCGCGCCGCGGCCTCCAGCTCCTCCGGAAAATCCGCCAGGCGATTCAATAGCGCCTGCTCGTAGGGACTTTGCAGTGGGGACAGGTCCGCATCGCGCAGCACCCGCGGCGCGGCCGCGACGTCGATTCCGGCCTTGTCGAGCACGCTGCAAACGCGCGCGTGCGCGTACTGCACGTAGTAGACCGGATTTTCCTCGCTCTGCGAGCGAGCCAGATCGATGTCGAATGTAAGCTGCGAATCGGACTTGCGCAGCAGGAAGAAAAAGCGCACTGCATCGCGGCCGACTTCGTCGATCAGCTCGCGCAGCGTGACACCGCTGCCGGCGCGCTTGCTGAGCTTGACTTCCTCGCCGCCGCGCATCACCAGCACCATCTGGTGCAATACGTAGTCGGGATATCCGCTCGGGATGCCGAGGCCCAGCGCCTGAAGCCCGGCGCGCACCCGCGACAGCGAGCCGCCGTGGTCGGCCCCCAGCTCGGTTATCGCGCGCGTGTAGCCGCGCTGCCACTTGGTGACGTGGTAGGCGATGTCGGGAACGAAATAGGTGTAGCTTCCGTCCGACTTGCGCATCACCCGGTCCTTGTCGTCGCCGTAGTCGGTGGTCTTGAGCCAGAGAGCTCCTTCGTGCTCGTAGGTCTTGCCCGCCGCGATCAACCCCTGCACGGTGCTGTCGGCAAGCCCCTCGTCGTACAGCGACGATTCCAGATAGTAGTGGTCGAAGCGGATGCCGAATGCGGCGAGGTCGGCGTCCTGTTCGCGGCGCAGGATCGCGACCGCGAACCGGCGGATCGCCTCCAGATCGTCGGCGGCGCCGTCGCCCGGATTCGCGGCAGCGTAGTCGCGCGCGATCTCCCGGATGTATTCGCCCTGGTAGCCGTCGTCGGGAAAGCTCGCGGCGATGCCCTGCGCTTCCCTGATTCGCGCCTGCACCGACAAGGCGAGATTCATGATCTGTGCACCGGCGTCGTTGTAATAGAATTCGCGATGAACGGCAAAGCCCTGCGCGGCGAGCAGCCGCGCGATCGCGTCGCCGACGGCCGCGCCGCGGCCGTGCCCCACATGCAGCGGGCCGGTAGGATTGGCCGACACGAATTCGACGATCACCTTTTCGCCGCTGCCGTGCGTGGAGCTGCCGTAGCGATCGGCTTCGTCCAGAATCCGCGCCACGACCGATTGCCGCGCGGCGTCGGAGACGAACAGATTGACGAATCCGGCGCCAGCGACTTCCGCGCGCTCGAGTAGCGGCGATGGGGGCAACGCCGCCACCAGGTCGGCCGCCAGCTCGCGCGGATTGCGTTTAAGCGCCTTGGCGAGCTGCAGCGCGGCGTTGGTGGAATAATCGCCGTGCCTGGCCTGCTTCGGCCGCTCGAGCACGATCGCCGGCGGCGCCGTGTCGGGCGCGACGCGGGCGATGCCCTCGGCGAGCATCGCCGACAGTTCCGTTTTGAGTTGAGTCAAGGCCGCGTTGCTTAGGCGCAAACTGCGAATTATAACGCCCGGACAGTCGCGGCCTCGAGCGTGCGCTTCAGCCGAATCCCAGCGGATCGACATCGAGCGTCCACCGGACTTTACGCTCGGCCAGTCGCTCGAGCTCGGCGCGCCATCGCGGCAGGAACGCCTGCAGCGCACCGCGATCGCGGCTTTGCACGAGCACCTGCGCGCGCTCCAATCCTGCCCGGCGCGGCAGCGCCGCGGGGGTCGGAGAATAGACCTCGCACGCGCCAGCCGCCGCCGCGAGCTCCCGGCCGCGCTCGGACGCCGCGGCGAGAAACGCCTGCAGCGGTTCGGGCGATCTGGCCTCGGCCAGCAGCAGCGCCAGATGCGCGAACGGCGGCAGAGCGAGAGACTCGCGCTCGGCAAGCAGCGTCGCCGCGAAGCGGTCGAAATCGTGGGCGGCGAGCGCCACGTACAGCGGATGCTGCGGAAAATCGGTCTGCACCACCACTTCGCCGGGCAGGGCACGTCGACCGGCGCGGCCCGCGACCTGCTCGAGCAGCGCGAACAGCCGCTCGGTCGCGCGAAATTCGCCGCTGTAAAGCGCATTGTCGGCGCCCAGCACGCCGACCAGGGTCAGTCGCGCGAAGTCGTGTCCCTTGGCCAGCATCTGTGTGCCGACCAAGATGTCGACCTCGCCTGCATCGACGGCCTCGCGCATCGTCGCGAATGTCCGCTTGCCCTGCGTGCTGTCGCGATCGATGCGGAGGATTCTCGCCGCCGGATACAGGCCGGCGAGTGCCCGCTCGAGGCGCTGCGTGCCCGACCCTTGCGGCAGCAAGTCCTGATTGCCGCAGTCCGGGCAGGAATGCGGCAGCGCTTCCGCGTGGCCGCAATGGTGACAGCGCAAGCCCGCGGTTTCGCGGTGCACGACCAGCCTCGCCGCGCAACGCGGGCATGGCGCTTTCCAACCGCAGCCGGGACAGAGCAGCGCCGGGGCGTAACCGCGGCGGTTGATGAACAGCAACGACTGCTCGCCGCGCGCGAGTCGAGCGCTGATCGCCTCGCGCAGCGCGGGTCCGATGCCCTCGATCGTGCCCTCGTCGCGCGTCGGCACCAGTCGCACCGGCGGCAGCGCCGTCTGGGCGGTCGCGCGCAGCGGCAGCTTCAGCCAGCGATAGCGGCCCCGCATCGCCTGAGCATAGGTTTCCAGCGACGGCGTTGCGCTGCCGAGGATCACCGGGACATCGCGACGGCTGGCGCGATAGACCGCCACGTCACGGGCGTGATAGCGCACGCCCTCGTGTTGCTTGAACGAGGCGTCGTGCTCCTCGTCTACGACGATCAGGCCCAGATGAGGCGCCGGCGCGAATACGGCGAGCCGCGTCCCGACGATCAGCTGCGCCTCGCCGCTCGCCGCCGCCAGCCATTGGCGGCGTCGATCCGATGAGCCGAGCCGGCTGTGCAGCATCGCGATGCGCGCGCCGGGAAGCGCGTCGGCGATCCGCTGCTCGAGCTGGGGTGTCAAGCCGATCTCCGGAACGAGCAGCAACGCCTGGCGCCCGGCAGCGATGACCGTGGCGGAGGCCTCGAGGTAGACGGCCGTCTTGCCGCTGCCGGTCACGCCCTGAAGCAGCGACGCCCGAAAGCCTCCTTGCTCGGGTATTGCCGCAGCCAGTGCGGAGCGCTGATCGGCATTGAGCTCGTGCGCGCCAAGCGACGCGCTTGCCTCCACCGCCACCGGCTCGATCCAGCCGTCGCGGCGCCACGCGCCGAACACACGCCACGCTTGCGCGCCCAGCGCACGGATGTCGGCGGTCGATGCGCCACGCGCGGAGTCCAGCAACGCGCGCATCGTCAGGCCGCGACCTCGCGCGCCAGCCGACTCGGCGCGGCCGGCCGCAGTCATCCGGTAACGCGCGGCCAACGGCGCACGCGTCGGGGGTGCCGCAACCAGAGGCGGCAGCATCTGCGCAAGGCACAGCCCGATCGGCTGCTGGTAGTAGGCGGCGATGAACG
>DASYJB010000080.1:0-3199 GCA_035996965.1 Casimicrobiaceae bacterium
GCCAGTCGCATCTGGTGAACGACGATCGGGTGCAGGACCCGTACAGTCTGCGCTGCCAGCCGCAGGTAATGGGGGCCTGCCTCGATCTCATCCGCAACGTGGCCGCGACGCTTTCGATCGAAGCCAACGCGGTAACCGACAATCCTCTGGTGTTCGCCGAATGGGGCGAGGTGCTTTCCGGAGGCAATTTCCACGGCGAGCCGGTGGCTCTCGCCGCCGATGTTCTCGCGTTGGCCATTGCCGAGATAGGGGCGCTCGCGGAGCGGCGAATCGCCTTGCTGATCGACGAGACGCTTTCCGGATTGCCGCCGTTCCTGGTGCGCGATCCGGGTATCAACTCGGGTTTCATGATGGCGCACGTCACCGCGGCGGCGCTCGCGTCGGAAAATAAATCGCTCGCGCATCCGGCGAGCGTAGACAGCCTTCCCACCTCGGCCAATCAGGAGGATCACGTCAGCATGTCGACGTTCGCGGCGCGACGGCTCGGCGAAATGGCGCAGAACAGTCGCACGATTGTTGCCATCGAGCTCCTCGCCGCGGCGCAGGGTATCGACTTCCACGCACCGCTCAAAACATCGCAAAAACTGCAGTCGGTGCACCGCGCGGTGCGCGAAGCGGTGGCCTTCTACGCCGAGGATCGCTACTTCGCGCCGGACATCGCTGCGATGAGCGACCTGGTCGGAAGCGGCGGACTCACCGGGGAAGTCGCCGACCTGTTGCCTTCCTGGAACGATTGATCGCACCTCGATGCCGCGACGGTATCTGGCTCCCACCGCGATGCTGCCTTCGGGCTGGGCCGACAACGTCCTGATCGTCGTCGGCGACGACGGGGTGATCGCCAGCGTCGCGACGGACATGAGCGACGTCGCTGCCGAACGCCTGAATGGACCGGTAGTTCCCGGCATGCCGAACCTGCACTCGCACGCCTTCCAGCGGGCGATGGCCGGGCTGACGCAAAGGGCGGGCCCTGAAGGCGACAGCTTCTGGGCGTGGCGGGAGTTGATGTATCGCTTCCTGGAGCGACTGACGCCGGACGACGTGGAAGCGATCGCTACCCGGCTTTACATCGAAATGCTCGAAGCCGGCTACACGTCGGTGGCCGAATTTCATTACCTGCATCACGATCCCGCGGGCAAGCCTTACGCCAACCCGGTCGAGATGGCGGAACGGATTTGTGCCGCAGCCGACAGCGCCGGGATCGGTCTGACGCTGCTTCCGGTTTTCTACGCCCACAGCAATTTCGGCGGGCTCGCACCGGCTGCCGGCCAGCGCCGATTCATCACCGACACCGAGCAGTTCTCGCGGATGCTCGACGCGCTCAGCGCGTCGCTTGCGAAGCATCCGATGCAACGTCTCGGCGTGGCGCCGCACTCGCTTCGCGCGGTCGCGCCGGAGGAGTTGGAACGTCTGCTTGAGCTTCGCGACGCTCTCGACGCGGCGATGCCGGTGCACATCCACGCGGCCGAACAACAGAAGGAAGTCGACGATTGCATCGCAGCACTGGGAGTGCGGCCGGTGCAATGGCTGCTCGACAACATCGTGCCGGACGAGCGCTGGTGCCTGATCCACGCGACGCATATGGACAGGGGCGAGACCGGAGCACTGGCGGCTTCGCGGGCAGTCGCCGGCTTGTGTCCGACGACCGAAGGCGATCTCGGCGACGGTCTGTTCAGCGCCAAGTCCTTTCTCGCGCGCGACGGCCGTTTCGGCATCGGCGGCGACAGCCATGTCAACGTCGACCCGTTTCTCGAGCTGCGGCTTTTCGAATACGGACAGCGCATCAAATACGAGCAGCGCAACGTATTCGGGCTCGCCCGCGCCGAATCGTTCGGCGGCCGCCTCTATCGCGCCGCCTGCAGCGGGGGCGCACAGGCGTTGGGACAGCGCATCGGCGCGATCGCCGCGGGCCATCGGGCCGACTGGATCGTCCTGGATCAGGCCGATTCCGTCGGACAGCACGGCGACGCGCTGCTCGACAGCGCGATCTTCGGTCCACGGAGAGCGCCGGTCGGCGACGTCATGGCGGGCGGCCAATGGCACGTCCGCGACGGCGTGCATACGCGCGGCGCGGAAAGCGCGGCACGATACGCGATCACATTGAAGCGATTGCTGACGTGAGCGCCGACCTCCGCTGGGATGCAGTGTGGACCAACGTCCACCTCGCGACGATCGATCCGACGATCGGCGGCGCGGATGGTTACGGGTCGATCCGGGATGGCGCTCTCGGAGTCCGCGACGGTCGCATCGCATGGGTCGGGCCGCGGCACGATCTTCCGTCCGGATGGCGCGCCGAGAGCCGGCACGATGGCCGGGGTGCGTGGCTCACTCCCGGATTGATCGACTGCCACACGCATCTTGTTTATGCGGGCGACCGCGCCGACGAGTTCGAAATGCGGCTCGCCGGGGCATCGTACGAAGACATCGCCAAGGCCGGAGGCGGCATCGCTTCGACCGTGCGCGCCACGCGTGCCGCCGGTGAAGACGAACTGGTGGCGCAAAGCGCGGTTCGACTGAGGCGCCTGATCGCCGAGGGCGTCACCACCATCGAGATCAAGTCCGGCTACGGGCTCGATACCGCCAACGAGCTGAAGATGCTGCGCGCCGCCCGTCGCCTGGCGACAGGGTGCCGAATCGAAGTCAGGACGACATTGCTCGGCGCCCATGCGCTGCCGTCCGAATTCGCCGGCCGCGCCGATGAATACATCGCGCTGGTTTGCGACGAGATGCTGCCCGCGGCCGCCAACGCGAGGCTCGCGGATGCGGTCGACGCGTTCTGCGAGCGCATCGCTTTTACGCCGGCGCAGACCGCGCGCGTATTCGACGCCGCCAAAAAACACCGATTGCCGGTCAAGCTGCACGCCGACCAGCTTTCCGATCAGGGCGGCGGCCGGCTCGCGGCCGAATATCGGGCCCTGTCCGCCGACCACCTGGAATATGCCTCGCTCGAATCGGTGCGAGCGATGGCCGAAGCGGGCACCGCGGCCGTCGTCCTTCCCGGGGCGTTCTACTTTCTTCGCGAAACGCGGCTGCCGCCGATCGCGAGCCTGCGCCAGCACGCCGTGCCGATAGCGATCGCGACCGACTGCAACCCGGGGACATCCCCGTGCACTTCGCCGCTGCTGATGCTCAATATGGCATGCACCTTGTTTGGTTTCACACCCGCGGAAGCGCTTGCCGGAGTCACGCGGAATGCGGCGAA
>DASYJB010000081.1:0-2762 GCA_035996965.1 Casimicrobiaceae bacterium
CGTCGAGCCGCGCTATCTGGCGCTGCGGCACGCGTTGATGGACGCCGGCGCGGCGACGCGCAATCTGGGCGCCGGCGCGCTTCAGCTCGCGCATGTCGCCGCCGGCCGGCTCGACGGCTTTGTTGAATTGTCGCTGAACGCGTGGGATGCGCTCGCCGGCCTCTTGCTGGTCGAGGAAGCCGGAGGCTATGTCGCCCCGTTCCCGGGGCCGGACCGCTGGCGCGAGCCCGCGCCGGTGCTGGGCTGCGCGCCCGGGATCGCCGGCGCCCTGCAGACGATGGCCGGCGCCTGGTAGGCATCGCCGCGACGCCGCCCTTGCGGGCTGGCATCGCGACTTGCAGTCGAGATTACTGCTTTTTCGCCTTGGCGAAATCGCCGGCAAAGACGCTGGCGAACGAGTCCGGCTTCAGGTATTTGCGCAGCGCCGCGTTGACCGCCGGCGCATCGAGACTCTCGAGCGCGGCATCGAGCTTGGCCGAGTAGTCGAACGTGCGGCCGACAAACGACTGCTCGTTCAGCGCGGCAGCGAGCGTCGCATCCTGGGTGCGCGCCAGTCGCCGCTGCTGCAGCAGCGCGCGCTTGGCGTCGGCTACTTCTTCGGCGCCGAAGCCCTCGCGTTGCGCGCGGTCGACCTCGTCCTGCACGGCGCGGCGCAAACGCTCGACGTTCTCCGGCGCGAATATCGCGGAGATCGAGATCGTGGTGTGCGGCTCCCAGCTGCTCGCTTGCATCGAGCTGTTGATGCCGTAGCTCAAGCCCTCTTTCTGGCGCACGCGATTCCACAGCCGCGCATTGGTCGAGCCGCCGAGCATGTAATTGGCAAGCATCAATGCCGGGTAGTCGGAATCTTTGTCGCTGAGCGCGAACGCCGTCTGACCCATCAGGAAGGCGTTCGCCTTGTCCGGGGTCTCGATCGGCATCGCCGCCGCGCGCTTGGTCACCAGCGGGTCCGGCACGCGCGCGTAGCGGCTCGGCGCCGACCAGGCGCCGAACAGGCGCTGCAACTGGTCCTTCACGGCGGCGACGTCGAAATCGCCGACGACGCTGATCTCGGCCGCGCTCGCGCCGTAGAAACTCCGGTGAAAATCCTGCAGGCGGTCGATCCCCGGCGCTTTGATCTCGGCCAGCTCCTCGTCGAACGTCGGTGTGTAGCGATCGTCGCCCTTCGGGTACGGATTGTCGTAGCGCGCCAGGGCCCGCACGGCAATCGCGCGGGGATCGGTGCGTTCCTGCTCGAGGCCGGCGGTCTGCGCGCGTTTGAGCGTATCGAGCTCGGCTGCGGGAAACGACGGATGTTGCAAGGCTTCGGCCAGCAGGTCCAAGGTCGGCGCGAGATTGGCGCGCACCGTCTGACCGCGCGCGGTCAACGCGGTCTGTCGGCCGCCGATCGACAGGCTGGCGCGCAGCCGGTCGAGCGTATCCTCGATCTCCTGCCGGCTGTGCTTCGTCGTACCGCGGAGCAGCATGCTCCCGGTGAGGCGAGCCTCGGACTCGCGGTCCTTGATCGACGCCTCGTCGCCGTAATGCATCGACAAATAGAAGTGCACGGTCCCGCCGCGGGTCTTTTTCGGAAGCAGCGCGACCTTCATCCCGTTGGCGAGCGTGTAGCGCTGCGCGCGCGCGTCGAGGTTGGCAGGCGTCGCGTCGAAGGTTTCACCGGCGGCGACCGCCGGATCGCCCTTGTAGTCCTTGACCATTGCCGCGATGTTGACGGCCGGCGGCGCCGGCGCGCGGTCGGGCTTGGCGTCGGGAACGAATTCGCCGACCGTCCGATTGGCCGCCTTGAAATAGGCGCCGGCGACACGATCGACGTCGGCGGGAGTCAGCGCGCGCCACTGGTCGCGCTGCAGAAAGAACAGGCGCCAGTCGCCGGCCGCGATCGACCCCGAAAGCGCGATGCCCAGGCGCTGCGGATCGTTGATCGTCTCGTCGATCGACTTCAGCGCCTTGGCCCGAACGCGGTCGATTTCCGATGCGCTGAACGGCTGCTTGGCCACATCCTCGATCACCTGCAGCATCGTCGTGCGTGCCGTGTCGAGCGACTCGTTTTCCGGCACTTGGGCGAGGAACATCGCAAATCCCGGATCGAAACCGGTGTAGACGAAGTCATCGACGGCGGCGGCCTTCCTGGTCTCGACCAGCGCCTTGTACAGGCGACCGCCGGGACTGACGGTCATCGCGTCGACCGCGGCGGAGATCGCGACCGCGTCCGGATGCGCGCCGGGCACCGTGTGATACATCGCCGACAGCCACTGCGTATTGCCGACCCGGCGCAGAGTGACCTCGCGGGCGCCGTCCTGCACCGGCTCGTCGGTGTACAGCGCGGGCAGAACCCGCGACGGTTTCGGTATCGGTCCGAAATACTTCGCCACCAACGCGAGCGCGCGGTCCGGATCGAACGCGCCGGCGATCGTCAGCACGGCGTTGTCCGGCTGGTAGTAGAGGCGGTAGAAGGCCTGCAGCCGGCCGATATCGACGCGCTCGACGTCGGTGCGCGCGCCTATCGTGTCCTTGCCGTAGTTGTGCCAGTCGAACCCGGCCGCGGTCGTTCTCTGGATCAGAATGCGAACCGCACTGTTTTCGTTGCGCTCCATTTCGTTGCGCACGACGGTCATCTCGCTATCGAGATCCTTGCGCAGCACGGTCGAGTTGACCATGCGGTCGGCTTCCATGCCCAGCGCCCAGTCGAGGCTTTCGTCGGACGCCGGAAACGTCTCGTAGTAGTTGGTGCGGTCGTACCAGGTCGTGCCGTTGAACGCCAT
>DASYJB010000082.1:0-3194 GCA_035996965.1 Casimicrobiaceae bacterium
GCCCAGCGGAGTTTGCAAATGATCGACAAAACCGTGGCATCGCTGTCCGCTGCCGTCGCCGACGTGCAGGATGGCGCGACGGTGATGATCGGCGGCTTCGGCACGGCCGGCATGCCTTCGGAGCTGATCGACGCGCTGATCGCGCAGGGCGCCCGCGAGCTGACGATCGTCAACAACAATGCGGGCAACGCCGAGGCGGGTCTCGCCGCTTTGCTCAAGGCCAGGCGAGTCCGCAAGATCATCTGCTCGTTTCCGCGCCAGACCGATTCGTATGTGTTCGACGCGCTGTTCCACGCCGGCGAGATCGAGCTCGAGCTGGTGCCGCAGGGCAACCTCGCCGAGCGTATCCGCGCCGCCGGCGCCGGCATAGGCGCGTTTTACACGCCGACCGCTTACGGCACGCCGCTCGCCGAAGGGAAGGAGACGCGACTGATCGACGGCCGCGGTTATGTGCTCGAATATCCGATCGCCGCCGATTTTGCGCTGATCAAGGCGGAGAAGGGCGACCGCTGGGGCAACCTCGTCTATCGCAAGACCGCACGCAACTTCGGACCGATCATGGCGTCCGCGGCCAGATGCGCGATCGCGCAGGTGCGCGAGATCGTGCCGCTTGGCGCGCTCGATCCCGAAGTCATCGTCACGCCCGGCATATTCGTGCAGCGAGTCGTCGCGGTCGATGTGGCCACGCAGCGTGCCCAGCCGCAGGCGGCGGCTTGAGGACCAGACTATGAAACGTTTCAGCCGCGAGCAGCTGGCCGCGCGTGTCGCACGCGACATTCCCGAAGGTGCGTACGTCAACCTGGGAATCGGCTTGCCGACGACGGTCGCCAACCATCTGCCTTCCGATCGCGAAATCTTTCTGCACAGCGAGAACGGTCTGCTGGGCATGGGACCGGCGCCGGCGCCGGGCTCTGAAGATCCCGACCTGATCAACGCCGGCAAGCAAGCGGTGACCTTGCTGACCGGCGGCGCGTATTTCCATCACGCCGATTCGTTTGCGATGATGCGCGGAGGGCACCTGGACATCTGCGTGCTCGGGGCGTTTCAGGTGTCGGTCGAGGGCGACCTCGCCAACTGGCACACCGGCGCCAAGGACGCGATTCCCGCCGTCGGCGGTGCGATGGATCTGGCGATCGGCGCCAAGCGCGTATTCGTGATGATGGATCACCAGACCAAATCCGGCGCATCCAAGATCGTCGAGCGATGCAGCTATCCGCTGACCGGCATTCGCTGCGTCAATCGCATCTACACCGACCTCGCGGTCATCGACGTCACGCCGCAGGGCCTGCGCGTGGTCGAGATCGTCGACGGCCTGTCGTTCGACGAGCTGCAGAAACTGACCGGGGTGCCTTTGATCAGCCCCGGCGCCGATTCCGCCGCCGCGGCCGGACGCAAGACCGCCACTCTTTCGGAGCGATGATGCAACAGGCATGGATTTGCGATGCGGTACGCACGCCGTTCGGGCGTTACGGCGGGGCGCTCGCCGCCGTTCGCGCCGATGATCTGGGCGCCGTCCCGATCAAGGCGCTGGTCGAGCGCAATGCCAGCGTCGACTGGTCAGCCATCGACGACGTCGTCTACGGCTGCGCCAACCAGGCGGGCGAGGACAACCGCAACGTGGCCAGGATGTCGCTGCTGCTCGGCGGACTGGCGGTCGAGGTGCCCGGCACGACGGTCAATCGCCTGTGCGGATCCAGCATGGACGCGATCGCTTCGTCGGCGCGCGCGATCAAGTCCGGCGAGACGAGGCTGATGATCGCCGGCGGCGTCGAGAGCATGACGCGCGCACCGTTCGTGACCGGAAAGGCCGACGCCGCATTTTCGCGCTCCGCGCACGTTTACGATACGACGATCGGCTGGCGTTTCGTCAATCCGTTGATGAAGGCGAAGTACGGCGTCGATTCGATGCCGGAAACCGCGGAGAACGTCGCCGTCGATTTCAAGGTGTCGCGCGCCGACCAGGACGCGTTCGCGCTGCGCAGCCAGCAACGCGCTGCTGCGGCCGTCGCGGCAGGCCGGCTGGCCGAGGAGATCGTGCCGGTGTCGATCGCGCAGAAACGCGGCGAACCGGTGCTGGTGAGCAAGGATGAGCATCTGCGGGCTGACACGACGCTCGAGGCGCTGGCCAAGCTCAAGGGCATCGTCCGGCCGGACGGCACGGTGACGGCGGGCAACGCATCCGGTGTCAATGACGGCGCCTGCGCGTTGCTGCTGGCATCGGACGGCGCGGTCAAGCAATACGGCTTGCAGCCGAAGGCGCGCATCGTCGCCGCTGCCGTCGCCGGCGTTGCGCCGCGTATCATGGGCTTCGGTCCCGCGCCCGCGATGCGCAAGGTGCTCGCGCTATCCGGATTGAAGCTGGCCGACATCGACGTCATCGAACTCAATGAAGCGTTTGCATCGCAGGCGCTGGCGGTCTTGCGCGACCACGGCGTTGCGGATGATGCGGCGCACGTGAATCCGAACGGCGGTGCGATCGCGCTCGGTCATCCGCTGGGGGCCAGCGGCGCGAGGCTGGTGACGACCGCGCTATACCAGTTGCGACGCACCGGTGGGAAGTATGCGTTGTGCACGATGTGCATCGGGGTCGGGCAGGGCATCGCGATGATCATCGAGCGTGCGTGATTGGCCGGGAGCGGACGGCCCATTTGAATTCTTGACGCCTGCCGATCCGGCGCATGACGGCCGATCGATCCGGCGCGACCGCAGGAGGAGCGACTGACATGAGCGACGTCGTCGGCTATCGCCGGCCCTATTTCAACACGCAGCCGCCGTATCTCTATCCCGGCTACCGCTCGACGATCAAGCGGGCGCCGACGCGGCCGCTGGTCCTGTTGCCGCATACGTTGTCCGAGACGACCGGCCCGGTCTTCGGCGCCGATGACGTCGGACCCGCCGATCACGATCTCACTGCAGCGCACGCGGGCCAGCCGTTGGGTGAGCGCATTGTCGTTTCGGGACGGCTGCTCGATGAAAACGCCCGGCCGGTGGCGGACGCGCTGATCGAGATGTGGCAGGCAAACGCGTCCGGACGGTATGCACATGCGATCGACGACCACGATGCGCCGCTCGATCCCAACTTCACCGGCTGCGGTCGGGCGCTGACCGATGCCGAAGGGAATTATCGATTCCTGACGGTCAAGCCGGGCGCCTATCCCTGGCGCAACCATTACAACGCGTGGCGGCCGGCGCAT
>DASYJB010000083.1:0-18995 GCA_035996965.1 Casimicrobiaceae bacterium
GCGGTCCTTTCGGGCAATCGCAACTTCGAAGCGCGCATCCATCCGAACATCAAGGCGAACTTTCTGGCCTCGCCGCCGCTGGTCGTCGCCTACGCGATCGCCGGCCGGGCCAATATCGATTTGACCACCGAGCCTCTCGGCACCGGCAGCGACGGGAATCCGGTCTTTTTGCGCGACGTCTGGCCGACCTCGCAGGAAATCGGCGCGGTGATGCAATACGCGACCGACCCGGCGACCTATCGCCGCCTGTATGGCGACTTCACCAAGGACAACCCGCTGTGGAACGCGATTCCGACGACCAAGGGACAGGTCTACGCCTGGGACAAGTCGACCTACATCGCCGAGCCGCCGTTCTTCGCCGACTTCAAGATGCAACCGGGCAAGGTCGCTGCGGTGCACGGGGCCCGGGCGCTGGGCATTTTCGGCGACTCGGTGACGACCGACCATATCAGCCCGGCGGGATCGATCAAGCCGACCTCGCCGGCCGGCATCTACCTGCTCGAGCACGACGTCGGTGTGCCCGACTTCAACAGCTACGGCAGCCGGCGCGGCAACCACGAGGTGATGATGCGCGGCACGTTCGCCAATGTGCGCATCAAGAATCTGATGCTGCCGCTGCGCGGCGACGGCACGCGCATCGAGGGTGGCGAAACCATCCTGCGCCCCGAAGGCAAGCAGATGGCGATCTATGACGCGGCGATGACGTATATCGCCCGCGGCACGCCCACCGTGGTCTTCGCCGGCGAGGAATACGGCACTGGAAGCTCGCGCGATTGGGCCGCGAAAGGCACGCAACTGCTCGGCGTCAAGGCGGTGATCGCACGCAGTTTCGAACGCATCCATCGCTCGAATCTGGTCGGCATGGGCGTGCTTCCCTGCCAGTTCAAGGGTACCGACAGCGCCCCGTCGCTCGGCATCGACGGCGATGAGGAATTCGACATCGTCGGGCTCGAATCGGGGATCCGGCCGCAGATGGACGTCGCGCTGGTCATACATCGCAAGGACGGAACCACGCAACGCGTCCCGCTATTGCTGCGTATCGACACGCCGATCGAGGTCGACTACTACCTGCACGGCGGCATCCTGCCCTACGTGCTGCGCGAGCTGCTGGCCGCCTAAAGGTAGCGGCGATCGTCGACACATCGGCAGGGCAAAGCGGCCAGGACGCGCGCACGCTCGCCCGCGCCCTGCCGCTGTTCCTGTTCGCGGGACTGTGCCTTTCGTCGCTCGACGCGACGGCGAAATACCTGGTCCGCGACCATGCGCTGTTCCTCGTCGTTTGGGCGCGCTACGCCGGGCAGATGATCGTGGTCACGCCGTTCGCCTGGCGGCGCGCGGGCCCCGGCTTCTGGCGCACGCGCCGGCTCGGCCTGCAATTGCTGCGCTCGGCGATGCTGCTTTGCGCCACATTCTGCTTTTTCGGCGGCCTGCGCTATCTGCCGCTGGCCGAAGGCTCGGCGATTACCTTTCTGGCGCCGATTATCGTCGTCGTTCTGTCGGGCCCCATCCTGGGGGAGCGGCCGGGTCGCGCGCGCTGGATTGCGGCGCTCACCGGCTTCGCCGGGATACTGATCCTGCTGCGACCCGCCTCCGCGGTCTTCCATCCGGCCGCGCTGCTGCTGTTGCTCGCGGCGCTGTGCAACGCCCTTTATTTTTTGCTGACTCGCAAGCTGGTCGACGAAAGCGTGCACACGACCTTGTTCTACAGCGCGCTGGTCGGAACGCTCGGACTTACTCTCGCGCTTCCGTGGGAGCTCGGCGCCGGCACGCCGACACTGAAAGACACGCTTCTGTTTGTGCTGCTCGGTTTATTCGCCGGCGTCGGGCACTGGTCCATCATCGGCGCGTTCCAGCATGCACCGGCCGCGCTGCTCACGCCGTTCGCCTATCTGCAGATGATCTGGGCCACAAGTTATGGCTTCGTGCTGTTCGGGCAGCTCCCCGATCGCTGGTCGGCGCTGGGGATGACGATCATCGTCGCCAGCGGCCTCATCCTCGCACTGCGGGAGAGGGCTCGCGCGCCACGGCGATAGCGCGGCCTGTGTCAGCGTCCGGCGATCGGTCCCCCGCTGACAAGTCTTCGCGCTTATCGCCGCATGATGGATCGCGGTCAGGCGCTTTTGGCCGTGCTGTGGCGCGAGATCCACCGCGTCAACGGACGCCACTGCTGGAGATCCTGCTCGGCCCGCGAGTGCGGCAGATCGGCGATCGTCAGCCCGTCGCGCGCACAGTGCACGTAGACCTGCGTGGCGCGCAAATGGGTGACCAGCGGGAAATCGAACGACTTCAGAAATTCCTCGAGATCAGCCGCGCTGTTCGTGCGCGGGTCGACGCGCATCGCGACCAGTCCCACCGCGATGTCGCCTTTCTTGATCGCCTTGTACTCGCCGATCTGATCGAGAAAGTGCTGGGTTGCGGCGGTGTCGAACGCGCTCGGCGACACCGGCACCAGCAGAATGTCGGCGCGGCGTATCGCGTCGCGCAGCGCGTCGCCATGCAGGCCGGCCGGTGTATCGAGCACCAGCCATTGCGGATCGTGTTCTTTCAGATCTTCCTTGCCCGCGTTCGGCGTCCAGCCGGCAATCGCCGGAAACAGCGGCGGGCGGCGGGCCAGCCACTCGGTCGCCGAACGCAGTGGATCGAAGTCCGCGAGCACGACCCGCTGCTTGCGCGCGGCGAGCCAGCCGGCAATGTTGGTGGCCAGCGTCGTCTTGCCGCTGCCGCCCTTCGGATTGGCCACCAGTAGCGTCTGCATTGCCATCGCGTTCCCCTCCCCCGAGACGATCCGGCCGATCGGCCAGGCGCAAAGGCCTGCATTGTAGAGCGGGTTGCGTTCGAGCGCGACTCGCGCTACGTTGGCGCAATGATTCCTGACGCCGCGATGACCGACTCGACTGCCCCGCCGGCCGTCTCGCCCGGGCCGGCCTTCCTGACGCTGCCGGAGCGCGTAGGCACGGCCACCGCGGCGATTTCCAGCGTGCGCCAGGCCCAGCGTCAGGCGTTCGAAGCCAACAAGCTCAAAAAGCGCCTGCGCCGGCTGGTCGGACAGGCGATCGGCGATTTTTCGATGATAGGCAGCGGCGACCGCGTCATGGTGTGTCTGTCCGGCGGCAAGGACAGCTACGCGATGCTCGACGTTCTGCTCAGCTTGCGCGACCGTGCGCCGCTGCCGTTCGAATTGATCGCGGTCAACCTCGACCAGAAGCAGCCGGGCTTTCCCGCTGATGTGCTGCCGCGCTATCTCGCCTCCCGCGGCGTGCCGTTCCACATCGTCGAACAGGACACCTACAGCGTCGTCAAGCGCGTGATTCCCGAAGGCGGCACGATGTGCTCGTTGTGCTCGCGGCTGCGGCGCGGCGTGCTGTACCGCGTCGCCGGCGAGCTCGGCGCGACCCGCATCGCGCTCGGCCACCACCGCGACGATATCCTGGCGACCTTCTTTCTCAACCTGTTCTTCGGCGGCAAGCTGAAGACGATGCCGCCGAAGCTCTGCTCCGACGACGGCAAGCACGTCGTCATCCGTCCTCTCGCCTACGTGCGCGAGCGCGATCTCTCGCGCTATGCGGAGGTGATGGCCTTCCCGATCATTCCATGTACGCTGTGCGGCTCGCAGGAGAACCTGCAGCGCAAGCAGGTCGCGGCGATGCTGCGCGACTGGCAGAAGCGCCATCCGGGCCGTGCCGAGAGCATTTTCAACGCGCTGTCGAACGTGGTGGCCACACACCTGCTCGATCGAAGGCTGCAGGATTTCGCCGCGATCCGCGCGAGCGGCACGGCGGTGCCCGGCGGCGATATCGCGTTCGACGACGAGCCTTGCATCGTCACGGGCGCCAGCACCGTGCGCTTTGCGTCGAGTGACTGAAGTACTCGCCACCAGCCTCGCCGTTTATCGATGAGCGCCCCACTGTCGCGATTCCGGCCCGGACGAAGGCTCTCGCTCGCGGCGTTGCTCTTGTTCGGGCTATTCGCGGCATCTTTTCCCGTAGCCCAGACGCCCGATGACTCACTTGCCGGACCGGCGCTGCTCTCCGCCTTGCGCGCCGGCGGACTGATCCTTTATTTCCGCCACACCTCGACCGATTTCGGCCAGAACGACGACCAGATGAGCGGCTACGAAGATTGCGCGCGGCAGCGCAACCTGACCAGCCGCGGCCGCGACGAGGCGCGCGCGATCGGCGCGGCCATTCAGCGCCTGCGCATTCCGGTCGGCGAGGTGCTGGCGAGTCCGTTTTGCCGCACGCGCGAGACCGCGCAGCTGATATTCGGGCGCGCGCGGGTCGACGCCGCGGTGCGCGGCGGCCCGGCAAGCGATGACGGGTCCGACCGCTATGCCGCCCTGCGACGATTGCTATCGACGCCGCCGCCGGCAAGCACGGTGCTCGCGATCGCGAGCCACGGCAACCCGTTTCGCGCGGTCGCCGGCACGCCTTATTTGGCCGAGGGGGAGGCCGCCGTCGTGCGACCCTTAGGCGAGCGCGGGTTTCGCGTGATCGCTCGCATTCCCAAGGACGGCTGGAGCGCGCTCGAAACGCCATAGGCCTTAGGGCGCCCTTCGACGCAAAGGCGCCGGTCGATTCAGCGCACGACGTCCTTGGTCTGTCCGAACAGGATCTTTTTCTCTTCCTCGGTGCGGATGCCGCCGGCCTTCGGATTGATCTCCTTGGCCAGCGCATAAGCGCGCGCCGTCGCCGGGCGCGCCTTGATCGCTTCCTTCCACCGCTTCAGGTGTGGAAACTGCTCGATGTCCTGCGACTGCCGCTCGGGCAGCACCCACGGATACGACGCGATGTCGGCGATCGAATATTCGCCGACGATGAATTCGCGATCGGCCAGCCGCTTGTTCAGCACCGCGTACAGCCTGCCTGTTTCGTTGACGTATCGATCGACCGCGTACTGGAGCCGCTCCGGCGCATAGTGGACGAAATGGTGGTTCTGTCCGGCAAGCGGCCCCAGGTTCGCCATCTGCCAGAACAGCCACTGGATGCAATCCAGCCGCGCGCGCAGATCACGCGGGACGAAGCGTCCGATCTTGTCGGCCAGATAGAGCAGGATCGCGCCCGATTCGAACATCGCGATCGGTTCGCCGCCGTCGGCAGGATCGTGATCGACAATCGCCGGGATACGGTTGTTCGGTGCGATGGCCAGAAACTCCGGTTTGAACTGCTCGCCCTTGCCGATGTTGACCGGGTGGATCGTGTACTCGAGCTTCGCTTCCTCGAGAAACATCGTCATCTTGTGCCCGTTGGGCGTCGTCCAGTAATAGAGATCGATCATCGCTTCTTTGTCATCTTTTCGCGTGGGGGAACGACGGCGCAATACGGCACTGTGATCGCGCGGCGCGCTAGAAGGTTCCCGGGTACCCGCCGCCGTCGATCAGGATGTTCTGGCCGACGATGTAGCCTGCGTGCGCGCTGCACAGAAATGCGCATGCGATGCCGAACTCGGCGGGGGTGCCGAATCGCCCGGAGGGATTGGCGTCCATTTGCGCCTGCCGGAGCTCCGCCACCGGCTTGCCGGCCGTCTTGGCGCGCGCTTCCATGTTGGCGCGCAACCGGTCGGTGTCGAACGGGCCGGGCAGCAGATTGTTGATCGTCACATTGTGCCGCGCGACCTGGCGCGCGAGCCCCGCCACGAAGCCCGTCAGGCCGCTGCGCGCGCCGTTCGACAGTCCGAGGATGTCGATCGGTGCCTTCACCGCAGACGAGGTGATGTTGACGATGCGGCCGAATTTGCGCGCGATCATGCCGTCGACGGTCGCCTTGATCAGCTCGATCGGCGTCAGCATGTTGGCATCGATCGCCTGCAGCCACGCGTCGCGGTCCCAGTCGCGGAAGTCGCCAGGCGGCGGGCCGCCGGCGTTGTTGACCAGGATATCGGGTTGCGGGCACGCCGCCAGCGCTTTGCGGCGGCCTTCGGCGCTTGTGATATCGCAGGCGGCCCAGCGCACGGCGCGGCCCGCCGTCGCGCCGATGTCTTCGGCGGCCTGCCGGAGCGTGGCTTCGGTGCGCGCGACGATGGTCACGTCGACCCCTTCGCGCGCCAGCGCTTCCGCACAGCCGCGTCCGAGTCCCTTGCTCGCGGCGCAGACCAGTGCTTTTTTACCCGATAGTCCGAGATCCATCGATGCCAGGGCTTGCGGTCAATCGCCGGCCGCGGCGGTCGCGGTGACACCTCGTCCCGCGTGTCGAACCTGCACGACGGTGGCGATCGCCACAAAAAGAAAGACGGCGATCGCTGTCGCCACCAGGCGAGGCGAGCCGTGGTCGAGCATCGCGCCCAACGCCACCGGCCCAAGCGCGGAGCCGAGGTCGAGGCCCGAATAGACGAAGCCGTATACGCGGCCCGACGCGCCCTTCGGCGTCGCGGCGCGCACGATCATGTCGCGCGACGGGCCGGTGGCGCCCAGCGCCAGCCCGGTCAGTGCGAGCAAGGGAATCGCCCATGTCGCCAGCGGTGCGAACAGCGCGAGCAACAGGATCAGCACCGCACCGATCGCGAGCCCCATCGCGGCGACCCTGTCGTGCCGCGACGTGCGGGCGGCGAGGAAGCCGCCGGCCAGCACACCGGCCGCGCTGCCCAAAAGGTAAGCGGTGATCGCGGTTGCGGCGATGGCGAGCGGCAGTCCGTAGGCGGCGTTGAGGCTGGTGCCCAGAAACGTCGTGATGCCTATGGTCGCGATCGTCAGCACGCAGAAGTAGGCGAAACACAGCAGAATCGGGCGCTGCCGGAACAGTTCCAGGCTGCCGGACAGCGTGTGCTTCGGCGCCGCGACGCCCTGCTTGCGGCTGTCGAACATGCCCCGCTGCGACGCCAAGACCGCTACCGCGACGAGGCCGAAGGCGCCGCACGCCAGAAGCGACGTGCGCCATCCGAACGCGCTGCCGAGTCCGAAGCTCACCACAGGCGCGAGCGCGTATCCGAGGCTGCCTCCGATGCCATGCGAGCTGTAGGCATGGCCGAGGCGCCGCGGGTTGACGTTGGCGTTCAGCACGGCGAAGTCCGCCGGATGAAACACGCCGTTGCCGATGCCCATCAGCACGACCAGCGGAAACAGCCATCCGACGCCGGGCACCAGCCCGGCGGCGAGCGTGCCGCCGGCGAGAAGTCCGATGCCCGCGAGCAGGACCGGACGGGCACCGAAGCGATCGACGGCGAAACCGGCGCCGAACTGGCACAGCCCGCTGGCGACATACATGACGCTCAGCAGCGCGCCCAAGGTTGCATAGCTGACGCCGAATTCGGCGCGCAGCAGCGGAAACAGCGGCGGCAGCACCAGCTGGAAGAAATGCGACAGTGCGTGCGCGGAGCCGACGGCGCCGATCACTTTGGCGTCGGCGCGGAACGAGCTGGCCGGAGCACTATCCAAGATGGGCAAAATGGGAGTTGAAGACGGCGCTGCAGCCTCCAATATACTGCATAGCCCGCGTCCCCGTCAGCGTAAGGCGCCTGCCAGCGTCGACGACAATGACGCCGCAGCAGCTCGTTCGATCGATGTCGGACCCTACGGAGATTTCCTCATGGTGAACAAGGTCACGAAGTCGGACCGGGAATGGAAGGCTGTCCTGGCGCCCGAGCAGTACCGCGTCACACGCCAAAAAGGCACCGAGCGACCGTTTACCGGCGAGTACTGGAACAACGAGCGCGCCGGACAGTACCGCTGCGTTTGCTGCGGTACGCTGTTGTTCGAGTCCGATACCAAGTTCGATGCCGGCTGCGGCTGGCCGAGCTTCTACGCCCCGGCGGAAGGCGGCAATGTGCGCACCGCTGACGACAACAGTCACTTGATGCGGCGCACCGAAGTCATGTGCGCCGCGTGCGACGCGCATCTGGGGCACGTGTTCGACGATGGCCCCGAGCCGACCGGGCAGCGCTATTGCATGAACTCGGCGTCGCTCAAGTTCGTGCCCAAGGCCTGAACCCCAAGCGGGCGCCGAAAGCGCCCGCGCTTGCGATGCGCGTATTGCTCGCCGAAGACGATCCGATGATCGGGGCCAGCGTGCGGCGCGGCCTCGCGCAGGACGGCTTTGCTGTCGACTGGGTCGAGGATGGCAAGGCCGCGCAAGCCGCGCTGGCCGAGCGCGTGCACGACGCGCTGGTGCTCGATCTCGGGCTGCCTCGACAGGCCGGTCTCGAAGTGCTGACGGCAATGCGCCGTGCCGGCGACACGCGGCCGGTGCTGATCACGACGGCCCGAGATGCCGTCGCCGACCGCGTCGCCGGCCTCGATGCGGGCGCCGACGATTACCTGGTCAAGCCGTTCGATCTCGACGAGCTGTCTGCACGTCTGCGCGCGCTGCTGCGTCGCGGGGCGGGACGCGCGGCGCCGAAGATTGCGTACGGCGCACTGGAGCTCGATCCGGCCACACGCGAAGCGCGGCTTGCCGGTTCGCCGATCGAGCTTTCGCCGCGCGAATTCGCGCTGCTCGCTGCGCTGCTGGCCCGGCCCGGTGCGATCCTGTCGCGCGCTCAACTCGAGGACAAGCTGTATGGATGGAACGAATCGGTAGAAAGCAACACGGTCGAAGTGCATATCCACTCGCTGCGCAAAAAGCTCGGCGCCGATGTCATTCGCAACGTGCGAGGGGTCGGCTGGATGATCGCCAGGCCCGGCACGAGCCCAGCGGTCTAGGGCCTGTTCACGCTAAATGCGTACCGACGTGACCCGGCAAATGCCCGCCATCAAGGCGCGAAGCACAGCCGTAGCTCAAGCTACGGCGAGCATGAGCAACGCCGAGGCCGGGCGTTTGCCGGGATCACCCTTTTGGGCTTGGCTTTGGCGGGGCGCAGGGCGTTGCCGGCTCGTTGCGTGCAGGCAAGCACGCGGCCTCACCGGGTGCCTTGCCCTGCGCCCCGCCGAAGCCAAGCGTGGGCACGCATTTAGCGTGAACAGGCCCCAATGAAATCGATCCGCCGCCAGTTGCTGGTGTGGCTGCTGGGCGGGCTGACGCTGGCGATCATCGCTGCCGCGTTCGGCACCTATTTTCGCGCTCGCGAAGAGGCCAACGCGCTGTTCGATTACCAGCTGAAGGAGATGGCCGCGTCGCTGACCGATGCGCCGTTCGCGCCGGCGCCGGCCGGCGTCGGCGCCCTCGGCCCCGGCAGCAACGCGTTGCTGGTGCAGATCTGGGACCGAAACGGCGTCCAGCTGTATCTGTCGCAGCCGCACCGGGTGCTGCCGCAGAACGCGCAGCTCGGGTTCACCACCGTCGACACCCGGAGCGGCGCCTGGCGCGTGTTCAGCACGCTCGCCGACGGCCAGGTCGTGCAGGTTGCGCAGCCGATGAGCGCGCGCCGCGAGCTCGCCACCAGCATGGCTTTACGCACCGTCGTCCCACTGTTGCTGGCGCTGCCGGTGCTGGCCTTGTTGATCTGGCTGACGATCGCGCGCGGCCTGGCGCCGCTCGACCGCGTCGCCGCTGCCGTCGAGCGGCGGTCGCCTGCGCTGCTCGAGCCCTTGTCCGAATCCGGTCTGCCGCGCGAAGTGCAGCCGCTGGTCGGCGCGTTGAACGGGCTGCTCGGCCGCCTGAGCCATGCGCTGGCCGCGCAACGCTCGTTCATCGCCGACGCCGCACACGAATTGCGCACGCCGCTGACTGCGGTCCACCTGCAGGCGCAGCTCGCCGAGCGCGCCACCGATGAAGCCGAGCGCCGCGCCGCCTTGGCCGATTTGAAGGGTGGGCTCGAGCGCGCCACGCGGCTGGTCGAGCAGTTGCTGACCCTGGCGCGCGAGGAGCCCGGCGTCGCGGACCGCCCGGAGGCGACGATCGACCTGCCGGCGCTCGCGCGCGAGGTCGTGGCCGATCTCGCACCGGTCGCCGCCGCCAAGCGCATCGACCTGGGCCTGAATGCGGACAGCCCCGTGCAAGTGCGCGGCGACGCCGATGCGCTGGCGACACTGTTGTCGAACCTCGTCGACAACGCGCTGCGCTACACGCCCGAAGGCGGGCGAGTCGATGTCGGCGTGGCCATCGATGCGGGGCGTCCGGTTCTGAGCGTGCGCGACTCCGGCCCGGGCATCCCCGAAGCCGATCGCGAGCGCGTGTTCGATCGCTTCGTCCGGGGCAACGTCACCGCTGGAGCAGTGCGCGGCAGCGGACTTGGATTGTCGATCGTCAAGCGCATCGCCGAGCGGCACGGCGCCGACATCGCCGTGGGACCGGGCCTGGGCGGCGCCGGAGTCGGCATCAGCGCGCGCTTCCCGGCCGTGGAAACGGCGCCGGCCCCGGCCCCGTAGAGCTCCCCTGCCCTCGCCCTCGCCGTCGCCGCGCGGCCGCATACCAGGGCGATGGGCGCCTTAAGTTTCGCTTAAGTATCGGTTCCTATTCTTGTATGCAAGCCGGAATGGATGTCCGGACACTTCCAGGAGAAAACGATGCAAGCCAATGTCTTAAAACGCAGCGCCGTCGCGGTCGCCATTGCCGGGGCGTTCGCGCTCGGCGGTGTCGCTGCCGACCGCGTGCTGCCGTCCGCGGCGCTGGCCGCCGTCGTGCCGACGGCGAATCCCGCCGCGCCGACGGTTGCCGTCAACGGCGCGCCCACCGTGGCGCTGCCCGACTTCAGCGGACTCGTCGAGCAATACGGGCCGGCGGTCGTCAACATCAGCGTGACCTCGGACAACCGCAAGGTGGCCGGTCAGGACGAAAACGACAATACGCCCGATTTGCAAGGCCTTCCGCCGGAATTTCGCCGGTACTTCCGTAACTTCCAGGCGCCGCAACGCGGTCCGACGCGCGGCGTGGGCTCGGGCTTCATCATCGATCCCAGCGGCATCGTGCTGACCAACGCGCATGTCGTCGACGGCGCCGACAACGTCAACGTCAAGCTGACCGACAAGCGCGAATTCACCGCCAAGGTGCTCGGGGTCGACAAGACCACCGACATCGCAGTGCTGAAGATCGATGCGAAGAATCTGCCGGCGGTGAAGACCGGAGATCCGGCGCAGGCCAAGGTCGGCTCGTGGGTCGTCGCGATCGGACAGCCGTTCGGATTCGAGAACACGGTCACTTCGGGCATCATCAGCGCCAAATCGCGCGCCTTGCCGGAAGACTCGTACGTGCGCTTCATCCAGACCGATGCGGCGGTGAACCCCGGCAACTCGGGCGGCCCGCTGTTCAACCTCAAGGGTGAAGTCATCGGCATCAACTCGCAGATCTTCAGCCGTACCGGCGGGTCGCAGGGCCTCGCGTTCGCGATACCGATCGACGTCGCGATGCAGGTCGAGCAGCAGATCGTCAAGCACGGCAAGGTTTCGCACGGCAGGCTGGGCGTCGCGATCCAGGACGTCAATCAGGCGCTCGCCGCGAACTTCGGGCTGAAGTCGCCGAAGGGCGCGCTGGTCAGCTCGGTGCAGAAGGACGGCGCGGGCGCCAGGGCGGGCCTCAAGCCGGGAGATGTAATCCTCACGTTGAACGGCGAAGAGATCGCCGGCTCGTCGGATCTGCCGCCGAAGGTCGCATCGCTTTCTCCCGGTGCGAGCGTCACGCTGGGGATCTGGCGCGACGGCGCGGAAAGGCAGTTGACCGCCACGCTGGGCGCGATCGATGACGGCAAGAGCGTCGTCGCCTCCGCCGACAAGCAGGACCTGGGCAACGCGCGGCTGGGCATCGCCGTGCGGCCGTTGACCGCTGAAGAGCGGCGCGACAACGACATCGCCGGCGGCCTCGTCGTCCAGGACGTTGCGGGCGCAGCCGAACGCGCCGGCGTGCGGCCGGGCGACGTGATCGTTGCGGTCAATACCAAGCCGGTCAAGACTGTCGAGGAGCTCAAGGCGCTGGTCGCCAAGTCCGGCAAGACGGTAGCTTTGCTGGTGCAGCGCGACAATGCGCAGATTTTCATCCCGGTGACGCTGGGCTGACGCAGCTAAGTTCTTCTCCCGGCGCCGGCGACTCCCCGGCATCGGTCCCTGAGCGGACGGTCCCCCGTCCGCTCTTTTTTTTCGCCTTGGCCGCGGCTCGCGGCAGGGACTTGACATCCGGCGATATTGTTGTAATATCATAACAATATCGGCCGCCATGCGGCGTCCGCGTTACCACCGGAGGGCTGCATGCAACCGATCGGCGAGCGGAAGAACGCGCACCAGGAGCGCGCGATCGTCACCTGGAACGGATTCGCCGCGCTGGCGATCGGCCTGCTGCTGCTGGCGGCCGGCATTTGGCAACTGTTGCGCGGCATGCCCTATAGCGGCCCGCCGTCGATGTCGGGCCTGGTTGCCGCGATACTCACCTTTGTCGCGTTGTTCATGCTCGGCCTCCTGATTCTTGCCGGCCTATATACGCTGCAGCCGAACGAGGCGGTGATCCTGCAGCTTTTCGGTAGCTATCGCGGCAGCTCGCGCGTCCCGGGCCTGCGCGGCACCAATCCTTTTTACAGCCGGCGCAAGATATCGCTGCGCGCACGCAATCTCAACGGCGAGCGGCTCAAGGTCAATGACAAACGGGGCAATCCGATCGAGATCGCCGCGGTCGTCGTCTGGCGCGTCGACGACACGGCGCGAGCCAGTTTCGACGTCGACAACTACGAGAATTACGTCAAGCTGCAGAGCGAGGCCGCGGTACGGCATCTGGCCTCGTCGTTCGCCTATGACCATGCCGACACGCCGACCGGCAGCGCGCCGGAACCGACGTTGCTGGCGAGTGCCGACAGCGTCTCGCGTGCACTGGTGGTCGAGCTGCAACAGCGCCTGGACAAGGCCGGCGTTGTCGTCGAGGAGGCCCGGCTGATGCATCTGGCGTACGCGCCTGAGATCGCGCAGGTGATGCTGCGCCGGCAGCAGGCGGAGGCGATCATCGCGGCGCGCACGAAAATCGTCCATGGCGCGGTGTCGATGGTGGAAATGGCGCTGCGCGAGCTGTCCGAGAAACAGGTCGTCGCGCTCGACGACGAGCGCAAGGCCGCGATGGTCAGCAATCTGATGACCGTGCTTTGCGCGGAAAGCGAAGTCCAACCGGTCATCAATACCGGAACCTTGTACAACTGATTCCGATCAAGCGAAGGAGCGAGCGATGATCCACGTACGAGCCAGCAATCCGGGTTTGTGGTCCGCCGTCGGTGCGGGACTGGGCACCGCGGTCGGGACGGCGCTGGGCAACAGCCCGTTCGGGCTCGCGGTCGGGGCGGCGTTGGGCATGCTGTTCGCGATGCTCAACTTCCGCGGCCGGGCGCGAAAGCGCGGCGATAGCTATCGGACTTAACTTCCACGCCAGGAGGACCACATGCGCCGACCCGCGCTTTTCCTGCTCGTCGCGCTGATCGCCGTCAGCGCGGCGTTCATCGCGGTCACCGCGGGTCAATTGCCCGGCCTGGTCGCTTCGCACTTCGACAGTGGCTCCGGGGTCGACGGCTGGCTGACGCGGAGCCGATATCTGTTCTGGATGCTCGCGCTGGCGATATTGTTGCCGCTCGCGATCGTCGGCTTCATCGCGCTGGTGGGCACCGCGCCGCGGCTGATCAACCTGCCCCATCGCACCTACTGGCTGGCGGAAGCGCGTCGCAAGCAAACCTTGGCGACGCTGCTGTCATTCGCCTGCGCGCAAGGCTGCGTGCTGACGGTGTTCGCCGCCGCGCTCCATTACGTGATACTGCAGGCCAATACGACGGCCCCGCCCCACCTTCCGGGCGCGCTGTTGATGGCGGTTCTGGTGGGACTGCTGGCTGCGATGGTGGCGTGGACGATCGCTCTCTATGTCCGCTTTCGCCATGCCGACTGATTCAGCGCGCCGTGAACGCGAGCACTGCCGGCGTGGCTGAAAAAAAGGCATTTCTGCTGCGTGTCGACCCGGCGCTCTGGACGGCACTCGAGCGCCTGGCGCAAAGCGAGCTTCGCAGCGTCAACGGACAAATCGAATTTCTGCTGCGCGACTCGCTGTCGCGCCGCGGCATCGGACCGGGCCGGGAGCCGACCGCGACGCCGCCGGCCGAGGCGGCTTCGGCCCATCGGAGCAGGCGTGGCAAGGTGGATTGACCCTTTGACGAGGACGCTGACGGGGACCACGGCGTTCCGCGGCTATGCGCTGCGTCAGGCGACTGCCGACGACGAGGGGTTCCTGTACGAGCTGCATCGCGAAGCGATGCGCGATTACGTCGAGATCACCTGGGGCTGGAACGAGGCCTGGCAGCGCACGCATTTCGCGACCAGTTACTCGCCGCTGCACAATGCGGTGATCGTGCGCACCGCGAGCGGACCGGCCGACGTCGGCCGCATCAGCCTGACCCGGCACTGGCGCTCGATTTTTCTTCGCGACATCGAGCTTGCCGCCGGCGAGCGCGGCCACGGCATCGGCAGCGCGATCCTGGGCGCGGTGATCGCGCTGGCGGAAGACAGCGAGCGGCACGTCGAGCTCAACGTCCTGGCCTGCAATCCGGCACGTCACCTGTATGCGCGGCTGGGATTTCGCGTCATTCGAGACGACGGCGCGCGGCTCCGAATGCGCACCTAGCGCCCTAGCGTACCGGCGGCAGAACCTTGCCTAGCCAGGCGCCGATCGCCCTCACCTCCTCCAGACAAAGCGAGTGCTCGATCGGATACTGATGCCATTCGACCGGGTTGCCGTTCGCCTCGAGCGCCCGGCGCGACGCGAGCGCCCATTCGAAGCGCACGACCGGATCGAGCGTGCCGTGCGCCATGAAAATCGGAACATCGCGGTTGGCGGCCGCCGCTTCGGCCGGCAGCTTGTCCGCCTGCACGAGATAAGTGGACAGCGCCAGGATGCCGGCAAGCCGCTCGGCATGCCGCAGGCCGGCGTACAGCGCGATCGCTCCACCCTGCGAGAAGCCGGCAAGAATGATCCGTGCCGCCGGCACGCCGCGCGCCTTTTCTCGGGCGATCAGCGCCTCGATCTCACCCTGCGACTGGCGCACGCCGGTGATATCGGCGCGGTTGTTCAAGTCGGCGGCGGCAATGTCGTACCAGGCGCGCATGCGCATGCCGTTGTTGATCGTTACCGCGCGCACCGGCGCGTGCGGAAAGAGAAAACGCACGGCCGGCGCCGGCGGCAAGCCGAGCTCCGGCACGATAGGAACGAAATCGTTACCGTCAGCGCCGAGCCCGTGCAGCCAGATCACGCTGGCCGAAGGGCCGGGCGCGGTCTCGAGCTCGATTGCGGGCAAAAGATCGGACATCTCGGGCAAAGCCTCGGCGAAAGAGGCGGCATTCTACCGGACCGGGCGTCGCGGCCGGCAAACGTAAGTCCGGCCGGCCTGTCTAAGAGACGCAAACGGGCGTACAATCCGCGCCTCGAAACGGCGGGGCGACACAATCGCCCCGGCCGTGGTGGCGGCCCTATCCGGTGACCGCGCGATCCAGAGACAAAATTTTTGGAGCTTGTCCGATGCCCCCTGCCGCAACCGGCGCGACTGCGCTGCGCGATGTCTCACTTGATGACAAATATCAGCTCGAGTCGGGCCGCGTCTATCTGACCGGCGTTCAGGCGCTGGTTCGGCTGCTGATCCTGCAGCGGCAGCGTGACGCCGCCGCCGGACTCAACACCGCGGGCTTCGTCTCCGGCTATCGCGGTTCGCCCTTAGGCGCCCTCGACCAGTCGCTATGGTCGGCAGCCAAGTTCCTCGAGCGCGCGCACATCAAGTTCCAGCCGGGCTTGAACGAGGATCTTGCCGCGACGTCGATCTGGGGCAGCCAGCAGGTCAACATGTATCCGGGCGCCAAATACGACGGCGTCTTCTCGATGTGGTACGGCAAGGGCCCCGGCGTCGACCGCTGCGGCGACGTGTTCAAGCACGCGAATTACGCGGGCACTTCGAAGCACGGCGGCGTGCTGGTGCTGGCCGGTGACGATCATGCGGCCAAGTCGTCGACCTTGCCGCATCAGTCGGATCACCAGTTTGCCGCCGCGATGATGCCGGTCCTCTATCCGTCGTCGGTCCAGGAAATCATCGACCTCGGCCTTCATGGCTGGGCGATGAGCCGCTACTCCGGTCTGTGGGTCGGTTTCAAATGCGTGTCCGACACGGTCGAAAGCTCGGCTTCCGTCACCATCGATCCCGATCGAGTCAAACTGGTGATGCCCGACGACTTCCCGTTTCCGCCGGACGGTGTGCACATTCGCTGGCCCGACGGTTTCCTCGAGACCGAAGCACGGATGCAGGATTTCAAGATCTACGCCGCGCTGCATTATTGCCGAGCCAATCAGCTCAACCGCATCGTCATCGACAGCCCGAAACCGCGCCTCGGGATCATCACCTCGGGCAAGAGCTATCTCGACGTGCGCCAGGCGCTCGATGACCTCGGGATCAGCGAGGCCGACGCCGCCGAAATAGGCATCCGCGTGTTCAAGGTGGCGATGCCCTGGCCGCTCGAGCCCGAAGGCGTGCGCCACTTCGCCGAAGGCCTCGACGAGATCCTGGTGGTCGAGGAAAAACGCCAGATCGTCGAATACCAGTTGAAGGAGCAGCTGTACAACTGGCGCACCGATGTCCGCCCGCGCGTCGTCGGCAAATTCGACGAAAAAGGCGAGTGGATGCGCCCGCACGGCGACTGGCTGCTGCCCGCGGCGAGCGAACTGACGCCGGCGATGATCGCGCGCGTGATCGCGCAGCGCATCGCGCGGCTCGAGCTGCACCCGCGGCACAAGGAGAAGATCGAAAACCGCGTTGCGTTCATCAACGCCAAGGAGGCGGCGCTGGCCAAGCCGAAGATCAGCCTGCAGCGCATCCCCTACTTCTGCTCGGGCTGCCCGCACAACACCTCGACCAAGGTACCCGAGGGCAGCCGCTCGACCGCGGGCATCGGCTGCCACGTGATGGCGATCTGGATGGACCGTTCGACCTCGACGTTCACGCACATGGGCGGCGAAGGCGTGCCCTGGATCGGGCAGGCGCCGTTCACCGAGGAGAAGCACATCTTCGCCAACCTCGGCGACGGCACCTATTACCACTCCGGCGTGCTGGCGATCCGCGCCTCGGTCGCGGCCAAGGTCAACATCACCTACAAGATTCTCTATAACGACGCGGTCGCGATGACCGGCGGCCAGCCGGTCGACGGCCCGATTTCGCCGGCGATCATCGCGCGACAGGTCGCCGCCGAAGGCGTCGAAAAGATCGTGGTCGTCAGCGACGAGCCGGACAAGTATCCGTCCGGCTATTTCGCCACCGGCATCGCGATCCACCATCGCGACGACCTGGACAAGGTGCAGCGCGAGCTCCGCGATACGGCGGGCTGCACGGTGCTGCTGTACGACCAGACCTGCGCGGCGGAAAAACGCCGCCGCCGCAAGCGCGGCAAGTATCCGGATCCTGCGAAACGCGTATTCATCAACGAGCTGGTCTGCGAAGGCTGCGGCGACTGCGGCGTCAAGTCCAACTGCGTTTCGGTGGCTCCGGTCGAGACCGAGTTCGGCCGCAAGCGCACGATCGATCAAAGCTCGTGCAACAAGGATTTCTCCTGCGTCAACGGCTTCTGTCCAAGCTTTGTCACCGTCGAGGGCGGCGGCTTGCGCAAGCCGAAGCGGGCCGATGCACTCGACGTCAGCGCGCTGCCCGATCCGGCGGTGCCGGCGACGACCCAGCCTTACGGGATCCTGGTCACCGGCATCGGCGGCACCGGCGTCGTGACCATAGGCGCATTGCTGGGCATGGCCGCTCACCTCGCCGGCAAGGGCTGCAGCGTGCTCGACATGACCGGTCTGGCGCAAAAGAACGGCGCCGTCGTATCGCACGTGCGCATCGCCGACACACCGGAGCGGATACACGCGACGCGAATCGCCGCCGGCGAAGCCAAGCTGGTGCTGGCCTGCGATATCCTGACCGGCGTCGGCGACGAGGCGGTCGCCAAGATGCAGCGAGGCGTCACCCGTGCGCTGGTCAATACCGCACTGGTGATGCCGGCCGAATTCACCCGCAACGCCGATTTGAAGTTCCCGCTCGGCTCGATGGAGCACGAAATCCGCGACGCGGTCGCGCCCGGGGACGCCGAGTTCCTCGACGCGACGCGGCTCGCGACCGGCCTGATGGGCGACTCGATCGCAACCAATCTGTTCATGGTGGGCTTCGCCTACCAGCGCGGCCTGATTCCGCTGGGCGAGGACGCGATCCTGCGCGCGATCGAGTTGAACGGCGCTGCGGTCGAATCGAACAAGCAAAGCTTCCGCTGGGGCCGCCTTGCCGCCGTCGATCCGGCGCGGGTTGCGGCGGCCGCGGTGCCGGCATCGAAACCCGATTCACAGCGTCTGTCGGAATCAGTCGACGAGATGATTGCGCGCCGCACCGCGTTCCTGACCGGCTACCAGGACGCCGCGTATGCGAGGCGCTACACCGATTTCGTCGCCAAAGTGCGCGCCGCAGAAACCGCGCGGCTGTCCGGCAAGACGGCGCTGACCGAAGCCGTGGCGCGTTACTATTTCAAGCTGCTGGCGATCAAGGACGAATACGAGGTCGCGCGGCTTTACACCGATGGCGATTTCGTCAAACGCGTCGCCGCGCAGTTCGAAGGCGACTACAAGCTCACCTTCCACTTGGCACCCCCGCTGTCGAACAAGCCCGATCCGGTCACCGGCGAAGCGAAGAAGAGCACGTACGGGCCGTGGATGATGACGGCGTTCCGCGTGCTGGCGAAGATGAAATGGCTCCGCGGCACGGCGCTGGACGTGTTCGGCAAGACCCACGAGCGGCGAACCGAGCGCCGGCTGATCACCGATTACGAAGCGCTGATCGACGAGCTCTTGCCGCGGCTGGCCGCGCACAATCACGCGATCGCGGTCGACCTCGCCTCGATCCCCGAGCACATTCGCGGCTACGGTCACGTCAAGGATCGCCATCTGAAGGTCGCGAAGGCGAAGGAAGCCGAGCTGGTGGCGAGCTTTCGCGCCGCGGCGCCCGGTGCGGCGGCGGCGCTCGCCGCGATCAAGGTGGCGGCCTGATGCGCTGACTTTTTTCGCGCCTGAAGCGCGGCCCGGCACACGCCGGGCCGCGCTTTTTTTTGATCGCCGCGCGGCGCGTCTAGGTGTTGCCCTCGCTTCAGAACGCGACCGCGGCCCGGCCCTTGA
>DASYJB010000084.1:0-2198 GCA_035996965.1 Casimicrobiaceae bacterium
CAACTTCTACGGCGTGCTTCGAGTTCAGGACGGCGGCGTCGACGCGAGTCGCCACCGGTCGCTCGTCCACGGCACGATTCTGCACGGCAACCAGTATCTCGCCCCGGATCTCGCGCGCCTTCCGACGACCTACTACACGCATACCTCGGGCGTGGGCCGCGCGCTCGAATCGATGCATCCGACGACGCGGCGCTTGAAGATCGGCGTGATCGGCCTCGGCACGGGCACGATCGCGGCCTACGGCAGCAAAGGGGATGTCTACCGCTTCTACGATATCAATCCGGCGGTGATCCGGATCGCCAACACCGAATTCACTTATCTCAGGAACAGCGAGGCAACGATCGAGACCCCGCTCGGCGACGCCCGGCTCAGTCTCGAGCGAGAGCCGGCACAGGGTTTCGATCTGCTTGCGATCGACGCTTTTTCGAGCGATTCGATCCCCGTTCACCTTCTCACGCAGGAGGCGCTGGCGATTTATCGCAGGCACATGAAATCCGGCGGCATCATCGCCTTTCACGTCACCAATCGTTATCTCAATCTGATTCCGGTCGTCGAGCGCCTGGCCGACGCGCAGGGTTTGCACGCGGTGCTGATCACCGACGACGGTGAGCAGGGCTTGAGCAGCCGCAGCGACTGGGTGCTGGTGTCGCATAGCGCCGGCTCGCTTGCCGTCCCGCTAATCGCCGATGCGGCGAAGGCGATCGAGCCCCGTCGCGAATGGGCTCCGTGGACCGACGACTTCAACAACATCGTGCAGGTCCTGAAATAGGCTTGGACGGCACCGCCGAATCGTTTCGAGCGGCGCGATCGGTGGGTCCGGCGTTGCGGCGCGCAATTCGAGGCGACTGCTAGAATTCCCTCATGTTGCGTTCGTTGTCTCCCGATACGCCGGCGCCGGCAATCCTCCCGCTGCGCGCGTTTCGTCAACGCCGTCTTGTCGAGGTGCTCGACCAGACTCGCCTTCCCCGGGACGAGGTTCCGGTCAGCCTGACCTCAGCCGCGGATGCGGCGCGTGCGATCGCCACGATGCAGGTGCGCGGCGCGCCCCTGATAGGCGTCACCGCCGCCTACGGACTCGCGCTGTCCCTCGGAACCGATCCGTCCGATGCCGGCATGCACGATGCATACACGATGCTGTTGGCGTCCCGACCGACCGCGGTCAACCTGCGCTGGGCGCTCGAACGCGTTCGCGCGACCGTCGCGCCGCTGGCGGCCTTCGCCCGCGCCGAAGCGGCCTGGGATGAAGCGGACGCAATCGCCGCCGAGGACGTGGCGACCAATCGCGCGATCGGCGAGCACGGTCTCACCATCATCGAGGAGCTCGCTGCCAAGCGCTCGCCGGTCCACGTGCTCACGCATTGCAATGCCGGCGCGCTGGCGACGTTAGGCTGGGGTACTGCGACCGCGCCGATTTATCTGGCCCAGCTCGCCGGCATTCCGGTTCATGTCTGGGTTAGCGAGACGCGGCCGCGCCTGCAAGGTGCAAAGCTGACCGCTTGGGAAATGCGGGCGAACGGCGTGCCGCACACGCTGATCGTCGACGCGGCCGGCGCGGCGCTGATGCGGCAACACCGAGTCGATCTGGTACTCGTCGGTGCCGATCGGGTGGCCGCCAACGGCGATGTCTGCAACAAGATCGGAACCTACGAGAAAGCACTGGCGGCACACGACAACCGGATTCCCATGTACGCGGCCGTGCCGTCGAGCACCATCGACTGGACGCTGGCCGACGGCGACGCCATTCCGATCGAGGAGCGCAGCGCCGACGAAGTCATCGGACTGGAAGACGATGCGATCGCGCCTGCCGGCACGCGCGTTCTCAACCCGGCGTTCGACGTTACGCCGGGACGGCTGCTGACCGGCATCGTCACCGAGCGCGGCATATGCAGCGCCACTGGCGGCGGACTCGCGGCGCTGTTCGCACCCGGGACCAGGCGATGAGCGAGCTCGGCCTGCGCCAGCAGATCATCGCGACGGCGTTGCGCATGAACGAGCTGCGCATCAACCGCGGAAGGTCGGGCAACGTCAGCGCGCGCGCGGACGACGGCTTTCTGGTGACGCCGAGCGGCTTGTCCTACGAGGAAACGAGGCCCGAGGACATTGCAACGGTCACGCTCGCCGGCGATGCCAGCGGGCCGCGGCAACCTTCGACCGAATGGCGCTTTCACCGCGACATCTACGCCGCGAGGCGCGATGTA
>DASYJB010000085.1:0-11812 GCA_035996965.1 Casimicrobiaceae bacterium
TGCCGATTCTCTATCTTCGCACGACCAAAGGTGTATCAGGAGACTGGGAATTCGATCCCGATTTCGATCTCTCGCACAAGTGTCGGGACCGCCCGGTCGCCGAGGACAATCTGCATGGTGTCATTCAATACGCAATCGATAAGCGACTCCCGGTCCAATTCATCCTCAATGGCGGCATCTGGGCCGACGCAAGCTGCGACACACCCGAGTGGGACGTCAACGATCATCTAGAACAGGACGCCGACAATTGCCAGTGGACGCAGGAGAACAAGGTCTTTCCCGACGACTATCTGAAGAATCTGCCGGGATCGACGAATTCGCCGGAGCTTGCGCGCACGCTCACCTACAACGTCTATGCAGCCAAGGTACGCGCGTACAAGCGGCGCAACCTCAAGGCTGCTGCCCGCGTCATCGCTGATTTCGCCCGAGAGCATCCGGATCTTTTCGTCGGCGTCAGCCTCGACGCGGATACGTACATGAATCCATTTGTCAAGAATGGAAACATCTATGACTACAACCCCGGGATGCTCAGACAATTCAGAGAGTGGCTGTCAGGCACTGGCCCGTACGCGGGCAAGCCCGAGCACGGCGTGCCCGATCTGTCCTCATACCGTCGAAAGAATCCACTGACGCTCGCGCAAGTCAACCGGATCGCGGGCCAGCATTGGTCGTCCTGGGCGGGCGTCGATCCTCCGCGAAAGTTCGTGGGCATGGACAGGGAGCCGCTCGCCGCGGGCGAAATCGCGTTTTGGGACGATCCCTGGTACCGGGAGTGGGATGCGTTCCGAAAGCACATCGTGGCCCTGCATTATTCGGAGCTCTCGCAGTGGGTGCACGAGGTCGGCGTGCCGAGCGAACGTATTTTCTCTTCACAGGCATTCATCGCGCCGGACGCCGGCATGCGCCCGGTGTCGGTCCGCATCGACGGGACCAGCCCCGATTACGATTCGGCCGGCGTCTCGATCGAAGGGTCGATTCCGCGTGCCGGTCATTTGGGGGCGATCGTCTACGGACCTGCGACCGAAAACGCGCATTGGCTTGAGAACGGGCACAGCCTGTTCGCGACGATTGCACGCATGGATCCCGGGTGGGCTATCGTCGAGATGAATGCCACCGACCTCAAGGCGCCGATGGTCCAGCCGTATTTCGCGCGGTCGTACCATGCCTTTCGGGACATGTTCAATTTCGATGCGCGGGAAGTGTCGGCGATGGCGTGGAATGGTTCGAACGGGCTCTACGCCGGACAACCGGGTTACCTCCCATACACTGCGTGGCGCAATACACCCGCCGAGGCCGCTATGCTCGATTTCATGGTGAGCCACGCAAACGTGCCGCCGGGCGCACGATTGTGGACCTTTGGCGCCCCGGGCTATCTCGACGATGACGGGTGGCGGCTCGAGCAGGGCAAGGTGTATGCCCGCGGCGGGCACGTCGATCTCGAATTCGACAGCGCCACCGCGACACTGTTGTCGCCGCCCGACCAAGTCATTCGAGCCGCGACGACCGATTCGTTGATTCTGGGGTTGCAGAACCCGTCGCCGCTCGCCGCCGTGCAAATTTTTGCTCGCATCGAGCCCGGCGCGCCATGGATCTCACTCGGGGAGCCGGTCGCCGCCGCTCGATTCGGCCACAGCGCGGCCGGCGTTCGCATACCGTTGACGTGGCCGCAGGCGTGGCGTCGCAATCGAGCAATCGCGGCAGAATTGAAGATCGTGATGGCGTTCGATGCCGGCGTCGCGGCCGCACGCCTGGATCGCATCGCGCTATACCCGAGAGACAATGCGCGAGCGCCTTCGACGCACGACCGCGGTCATTAGACGGCCCTCGCGTCGAAGCGGCGCACGCCGCCTGCCGATTACCCTACCGGTCGTCCAGCCGTATCTCGACGAACGCCTTGTCGCGCACCTGCCGCACCCAATCCTGAAACGCCTCGTCGGCCTTGCGTTGCCTGATCGCGGTCTGCGCCTCGTTGCGCGCGCGGTCGATGGTGACGTCCTGCTTGCGCCGCTCCAGCACTTCGATCAGGTGCCAGCCGAACGATGTGCGCACCGGCGGCGAGACCTGGTTCGGCTGGAGCTTCTTCATCGCTTCGTCGAATTCCGCTACGGTGTCGCCGGTGCTCAGCCAGCCGAGGTCGCCGCCCTTGGCCGCCGAGGCATCCTCCGAGTTGATCTTGGCGAGGTCGGCGAAGTTGGTGCCAGAGTCGAGCCGGTCCTTCATGCGCTCGATTTTCGACTTGGCCTCGGCTTCGGAAGTCAGTTCGTTGACGCGCACCAGGATATGCCGCGCGTGCGTCTGGTCGACGAGCGTTGCGTCGTCCTGACTGCGTTTCTCGAGCAGCTTGACGATGTGAAAACCGGCAGCACTGCGCAGCACGCCTGAGACCGTGCCGACCTTCTGGTCGCGCACCGTGTCTGCGAAAATCGTCGGCAAACGCGCGCCCGAGCGCCAGCCGAGATTGCCGCCCTGCAGCGCGTCGGTCGCGTCGGAAAATGACGCGGCGACCTGGGCGAAGTCCGCGCCGCTTCTGATCGACCGCAGCGCTTCTTCGGCTCGCCGGCGCCGGCTTTCGATCTGGTCAGCGCTCGCCTGCTCGGGCACCGTCACCAGAATGTGCGCGACACGGTACTCGGTTTCGCCGGCGTTCTGCGCCTTCAGCGTCGCCAGGTACTGATCGACCTCGGCGTCGGAGACCTGGACCTTGCTGTCGATCTCACGCTCGCGAAGGCGCTGCACGACCATCTCGTTGCGGATATCGTCGCGATACTTGGCATACGGAATGTTTTCCTGCGCCAGCACCTTGCGGAAGTCCTCGGCCGAAAGCTTGTTCTCCGTCGCGATGCGCTGAATTGCCCGCTCGACTTGGCTATCGTCGATCTTGACACCGTCCTCCTTGGCCTGCTGCAGCAGCGCGCGCTGAGTGATCAGTCGCTCGAGCACCTGCTTGTCGAGCACGTCGGCCGCGGGAGGCTGGACCTTCTGCTGCTTCAGCTGCTGCTGCACGACCCGCCGCGCGTCGTCGAGCTCGTATTGGGTCACGGCCTCGTCGTTGACGATCGCGATCACGCGATCGACGGCAACGACGGCGGACGGCGCGTTCGTGGGCTGCGCGCAGACGCCGGCGGCGAACAGCGCCAGCGCGGTCGAGACGATGAGGCGAACGTACATGGTCAGGCCTTCAGAACTCCGGGAAATAGTCGGTGACTGCACCACCGACCGGCCGCATCGACGGCTCGTTGCCCGTCAGATAGCCGGGCACGCTGCGCTTGAGGACGTCGATCGGATTGGTACCAAGCCGTGCGAGTCCGTTCAGTTCGAATTGCACGAATATCGACTTGCTCGCCTGTTCCGTCGTCGTGGTCAGGCGCTGGCCGACGATGCGAAACGCCCAGCAGTCGCCATTGTACTCGAAGCCCAACACGCCCTCCAGCGTCTTGGCGTCGACCAGCGAGTAGTTCCAGCGGCCGATAAATGACCACTGGTTGGACAGCGGCCATTGCCCCGAGAAATCGACCTGTTTCAGCTGCGAGATGTTGCCGGTCGGATCGATGTTTTGCCGGATGTACCGATAGCTCGCATTGAGCACTTTGCCGGGCGCCGGCTGCCAGCGCACGCCGATGTCGAACAGCTGGGTCTGCGGATGGTTGAGGCTGTACTGCAGGGTCCCCGCAGCCGACCAGTAATCGGACAGCCTGCCTTCGCCGGAAAGCAAAAGGTCGGAGGTGTTGGCGCTGCGCGGCGTTTCGGTCAGCGTCACGCGCTGGCTCTGGAAATAGTAGCGCTGCCCGATCGCGAACCGCGCCCGCTCGTCGCCGGACATCGGATCGAGCAGGCGCGAAGTCAGCGCAAGAGTGATCTGATTGGCATCACCGATGCGGTCGCTTCCGAGGTAGCGGTTCTCGGTGAACAGCTGCGAAAAATTGAAATCGTCGATCGCCGTGTCGAACGCCGGAATCTGGTCCTGCCGGCGATACGGTATGTAGACGTAGAACGCGCGCGGCTCGAGCGTCTGCGTGTAATCGCGTCCGAACATGTTGGTGTCGCGCTCGAAGACCAGTCCGCCGTCGAGGCTGGCAATCGGCACCGCGCGATTGAGGTGCTTTTCCTCGACGGTGCTGTCGTCGGCGAAATCGTAATGGCTCAGGTGCAGCCCGGCGCGGGCGGCCACGAACCACGCGTTGCCGCGCGTCGTCCACGTTGCCGTCGGATAGATCACGGCCCGCTCGGCATTGAGCAGCGCAGGCTGGCGGAAGCGCACGTATTCGGCGTTGCCGGCGAAATCGATGTCGTGCCACTCGACCGGGTTCATCGTCGCCAGCAGCTGAGGCTCGCGGAAGTACGGCGGTGTGATCGGATTGTTCGGGTCCTGCAGCGTCTGGAACGCCTGCACGCGCGCGAGGAGCGAAAACGGCCCGCGATTGTACGACAGCCCTGCTTCGCGGGGCAGCGTCTGCTGCGACGTCACGATCAGCCGGTCGGACAGATCGGTGAAATACGCGTCGTCCGAGACCTTCTGCACGTTGACGTAAGTCGCGAGGCCGGGGATCTGGCTGATCGCCTGGTTGTGCTTCCAGGTCAGACCGTAACGGTTGGTATTGGTGATGCGGTCGGGCAGGATTTCGGCGTCGGCCTCGCCGGTGACGCCGGGAAACAGATAGCGGAACTGGCCGTTGAGCTGCAGGCCGCGGCGCGTCATGAGCCGCGGTGTCAGCGTTGCGTCATAATTCGGCGCCAGATTCAGGTAATACGGAAGCGACATCTCGAAGCCGCGGCTGCTGGTCGAGCCGAACAGCGGCGCCAGGAATCCCGACTTGCGCTCGTTGGAAAGCGGAAAATCGATGTACGGCGAGTACAGGATCGGCACGTCCTTGAACAGTATGGTCGCGTTGTGCGCTGTTCCGACCAGCCGGGTCCGATCGACCTCGACGGTCGATGAAGTCAGATACCAATCGTCGTTGCCTGCAACGCAGGTCGTATAGCGGACGTCCTTGAGCTCGTACTGGTTCGGACCGACGAACGTCAGCTCCTTCGCGTCGCCGCGCGACGCGTTCTCACCGATGTGGAACTCGGGCGACGTGAAGAAGCCGGTTTCGTCGCTGCGCTTGAATTTCGCCTCCGGACCGCTGATGCGATCGATCCCGCGGCGCAGGATGACGTTGCCCTTGGCCCAGAACTGGTCGGACGGAATGTCGTAGCGCAGCCAGTCCGCCAGCACCGTCTGACGGCGCGAGCGAAGTTCCGCGTGCCCCGACGCTTCGACCCACTGCTCGTTATCGCCTTCGAGCTTGTCCGCACGCAGGAAGATCGGCTCGCGTTCAGGCGCCATCGGATTCGCGCCCGGCGTCAGCCGCAGCGCCTTCGGGGGAGGCGGCTCCAACACCGGCGACGATTTGAGTTGCGGCGGCGGATCAGGCGCCGCGCCATTGGGAGTCTGCGCCATCGACTCGCACGCGAACGCGAGCGGCAACAAAGCAAACCCGGCGAGGGCGGCGCGATGGCGCATGCGAATCGACAATGTTCGGATGCTAAAATGGGGCATTCTACCCGCCTCTTTGCCAGATTCCTCCCGCATGAGTTCCGATGTCCGGCTGGACGCGCTCAAAGCGTGGCTCGAGCGGGTATTGCCTGTCCCGATCAGCTCGATCGCGCCGGCAACGTCCGATGCGAGCTTTCGCCGCTACTTCCGGATTGCGCTGGCCGGCGAGCTCGCGCTGCCGCCCGATGGGCCGCCGGTGCGCACACTTATCGCGATGGATGCGCCGCCGGCGCAGGAGGATAGTGCAGCGTACGTGGCTGTCGCCGCACTGCTCACCGCAGCCGGCGTCCACGCGCCGACAGTGCACGCACAGGATTTGTCGGCCGGTTTCCTGCTGCTGTCCGATCTGGGCACGCGTACCTATCGCGAGGCGCTCGACGACGCGACCGCTCCGGGGCTCTACCGCGACGCCTGCGGCGCGCTGATCGCCTGGCAGCTCGCCAGTCGCGAGTCGATCTTGCCACCCTACGACGAGGCGATGCTGGCGCGCGAGCTCGCGATATTCCCCGAATGGTATGTGGCCAGGCATCTCGGCATCACGCTGACCGTGGCGCAACGCGCGACGCTCGACAGCGCCTTTCGCCAGATTCTCGACAGCGCTCTCAAACAGCCGCTTGTCTATGTGCACCGCGATTTTCATTCCCGCAATCTGATGGTGTCGCAACCGAATCCCGGCGTCCTCGATTTTCAGGGGGCGGTGTACGGTCCGATCAGCTACGACCTGGTCTCGCTGCTGCGCGATGCGTACATCGACTGGAGCGAGGAGCAGGAGCTCGATTGGGCCGTGCGCTATTGGGAACGCGCGCGCCAGGGCCGGTTGCCGGTCGCCGAGGATTTCGGCGACTTCTGGCGCGACTTCGAGTGGATGGGCGTGCAACGTCATTTGAAGATCCTGGGCATTTTCGCCCGGCTTGCGCATCGCGACGGCAAGCCTGCCTACCTCGCCGACCTGCCTCGCGTCATGCGCCATCTGCGCCGCGCCTGCGACCGCTACCGGGCACTCGGCCCGCTGCTGCAGTTGCTCGACGAGCTCGAAGCAAGGCAGCCGGTGGTCGGGTATACGTTCTGATGGACGCCGCGATCGACCGCCATCGCGGCACCTCCGCGCCAACGGCCATGATCCTGGCCGCCGGCCGCGGTGAGCGCATGCGGCCGCTGTCCGACGTGACGCCGAAGCCGCTTCTGCGCGTCGGCGGCAAGCCGCTGATCGTATGGCAGATCGAGCGCCTGGTCGCCGCGGGCTTCGCCAATCTGGTCATCAACGTCGCCCACCTCGGCGCGGCGATCGAGAAGACCTGCGGCGACGGCCGCGGTTTTGGCGCCACGATCCGCTACTCGCGTGAGGGCGAGCCGCTCGAAGTCGGCGGCGGCATCGCCACTGCGCTCGAGCTCCTCGATCGTGAGGTAACGCTGGCCGTCAGCGGCGATATCTACACCGGCTATGACTATGCGTCGCTGCTGCCGCGTCTGGCCGCGATGAAGGCGACGCGTGAGGCTCCGCACGCGCACATGGTGATGGTGCCGAATCCCGATTACCATCGCGCCGGTGATTTCGCGCTGGTCGACGGCAGGCTTTCGCTCGCCGCGCGCCCGCAACTGACGTTCGGCAACATCGCGCTCTACCGAAGCACGCTGTTCGACGCGCTGCCGCGCGGCGAAAAGATCAGAATGCTGCCGCTGTACCGCGACTGGATCGCCCGCGGCTGGGTCAGCGGCGAACGCTACGACGGCGTCTGGGCCAATGTCGGCACGCCTGACGAATTGAAAGAGCTCGATGGTCAACTGGCGGCACCGCCAAGCGAGAAAGTCCTGCGATGAATACCACTGCACAGATCACCGAGAGCAATCCGCTGCTTGATTTTTCCGGCTTGCCGCGCTTTGCCGACATCCGACCCGAGCATGTCGCGCCCGCACTGGCTGCGTTGCTCGGCGAGGCGCGCACCACGATAGAGCGCGTCGCGACCGCGTCCGGATCGCCGACCTGGGATTCTTTTGTGCAGCCGTTGTCCGATGCGCTCGACCGTCTCGACCGCGCCTGGACGCAAGTCGGACATCTGAACGCCGTCGTCAACACGCCCGAGCTGCGCGCGGCATACAACGAAACGCTGCCGAAGGTGACGGCCTTCCATAGCGAGCTCGGGCAGGACGAGCGCCTGTTCGCGCGCTACCGGGCGCTTGCTGCCTCACCCGGATTCGCCGCCGCCGATCCGGCCCGGCGCCGCGTCGTCGACAATGCGCTGCGCGATTTTCGGCTGTCGGGCGCGGAGCTGGCAGCCGTACCGAAGGCGCGCTTCAAGGCGATCGAGGAAGAGCTCGCCAGTCTCTCGTCGCGCTTCGCCGACAACGTGCTCGATGCCACCAACGACTTTTCGCTTTATGTCGAGGACGCATCGCGGCTGGCCGGCATGCCGGCCGACGTCGTCGTTGCGGCGCGCGCGGCAGCGGAAGCCGATGGCAAGCCGGGCTGGAAGCTCACCTTGCATATGCCGTCCTACCTGCCGGTGCTGCAATACGCCGACGATCGGAGCTTGCGTGAAACGCTTTACCGCGCCAATGCGACGCGCGCCAGCGAATTCGGCAAGCCGGAATGGGACAACGGGCCGCTCGTCGACAGGATCCTGGCGCTGCGCGCCGAAGCCGCCGCGCTCCTCGGCTACTGCAGCTACGCCGAAGTGTCGCTGGTTCCGAAGATGGCGCGCTCGCCGGCCGAGGTGATCGATTTCCTGCACGATCTCGCGACGCGCGCCAAGCCCTACGCCGAGCGGGACATGGCCGAGCTTTCGGAATTCGCGGGCGAAAAGCTGGGACTGCCGGAGCTCGCCGCCTGGGACGTGCCTTATGCGTCCGAAAAGTTGCGCCAGGCGCGCTACAGCTATTCCGATCAGGAGGTGAAGCAATATTTTTCCGAAGACCGCGTGCTGTCCGGCATGTTTCGCGTGGTCGAAACCTTGTATGGGATCAGGGTTCGCGCTTCGACCGCGCCGGCATGGGCTCCCGGCGTGCGCTTTTTCGAGCTCACCGATCGAACCGGCGCGAGGGTCGGACAGTTCTATCTCGATCTGTACGCGCGCCCGGGAAAGCGAGACGGCGCATGGATGGACGCCGCGATCAAGTATCGCCGCACGGACGGCCATGCCCAGCATCCGGTCGCCTTCCTGGTATGCAATTTCGCCGCCCCCGTCGCCGGCAGGCCGGCACTGTTCACGCATCGCGAAGTGACGACGCTGTTCCATGAATTTGGCCATGGGTTGCATCTGTTGCTGACGCGCGTCGATGTGCCGGGCGCGTCCGGCCTCGAAGGGGTCGAATGGGATGCAGTCGAGCTGCCCAGCCAGTTCATGGAAAACTTCTGCTGGGAGTGGAACGTGGTCGAGCAGATGAGCGCGCACGTCGAGACGGGCGAGCCGCTGCCGAGAGCGCTGTTCGACCGCCTGCTCGCGGCCAGGAATTTCCAGAGCGGCATGCAGACGGTGCGGCAACTCGAATTCGGCCTGTTCGACATGCACGTGCACCACGACGCCGACCGAACGGTGTCGCCGCTGGCGCTCGCCTGGTCGGTGCGCCGGGAAGTGGCCGTCGTGCCCCGCCCCGATTACGACCGCAGCCTGCCCCATGGTTTCAGCCATGTCTTCGCCGGCGGCTATGCGGCAGGCTATTACAGCTACAAATGGGCCGAAGTCCTGTCGGCTGACGCCTACAGCTTGTTCGAGGAGCAGGGCGTGCTTTCGGCGACCGCCGGGGCGCGGTTCCGCGACGAGGTCCTGGCCCGGGGCGGCAGCCGCCCGGCGCTGGACTCGTTTGTGGCCTTTAGGGGCCGGAAGCCGGAAATCAGTGCATTATTGCGGCATAATGGTATGCTGGCGTCATAGCGTCAGAGCATGGGAGGCTTACGATGAGCAGCAGATCCACGCTGATACGCCGCGCCGCGGGCCTCGCCGGCCTGCTGCTGCTGGCGAGCGCATGCGCGATCGCGCAAACCCAGCAGGTCTATCGCTATCTCGACACCGACGGCCGCGTCGTCTATTCGGACAAGCCACCGCCGGCGGACGCCAGAAACGCTCAAGCCAAGCGCATCGGCCGTAACAGCATCGAAACCAGCGAGTTGTCGTTTGCGACGCAGCAGGCGCAGGAGCGCTTCCCGGTCACTTTGTACACATTTTCCTGCGGCGTCGTCTGCGACACCGCGCAGGGCCTTCTGAACAAGCGCGGCGTGCCGCACACCGTCGTCGACGTCGCGCAAGGCGACGGCGCCGATCGCCTGAAGCGCCTGACCAATGGGCTGGAAGCGCCGGCGCTGCAGGTCGGGGAGCAGGTGGCGACCGGCTTCAACGAGACCAAGTGGCAGAGCATGCTTTCCGATGCCGGCTATCCGAAGACGCCGCCGCCGCGAACGACGGCGCTCGGACGGGCTCCTGCCCCGGCCCCGCTTGACAGCAAGACCACGCAGGTCGTCACGCCCGACGCGGCGCCGAAGGGCTCGTACCCGCAGTGACCTTGCGGGTCGCGACGTGGAACGTCAACTCGCTTAACGTCCGGCTGCCGCGGCTGCTCGACTGGCTTGCCGCGAACGCCCCGGACATCGTAGGGCTGCAGGAAACCAAGCTCGAAGACGGCAAGTTTCCTGTCATGGAGCTTGCCGCCGCAGGCTACGCGCTGCAGTTTTGCGGCCAACGCACGTACAACGGCGTTGCGCTTCTTTCCCGCACGACCGGCACCGACGTCGTCGCCGCGCTGCCGGATCACGACGATGTGCAAAAACGCGTGCTGGCGGCGACGATCGACGGCGTGCGCGTCGTCTGCCTGTATGTGCCCAATGGCCAGGCGGTCGGATCGGAAAAATACCGCTACAAGCTGGACTGGCTCGCCGCCGCGACCCGGTACCTGCGGCGCGAATTCGAGCAGCATCCGCAGCTTGCGGTGATCGGCGACTTCAATGTCGCGCCCGAGGACCGCGACGTGCACGATCCGGACCTGTGGCGCGATCAGATCATGTGCTCCGGGCCCGAGCGGGCGATGTTCAGCGGCTGGCTGGAGATGGGCCTCGTCGACGCGTTTCGCATGTTCGACCAGCCGCCGAAGACGTTCAGCTGGTGGGACTACCGCCAGCTCGCGTTTCCGAAGAATCATGGCCTGCGCATCGATCACGTGCTGCTGTCGCCGGCGCTGGCCAAGGTGTGCACCGGGTGCCGGATCGACCGCCAGGCGCGCAAGGGCGAGAAGCCTTCCGATCACGCGCCGGTGATCGCCGACTTGAGCTTCACTTAAGGCGGTAACCGTGCGCATGAGCCGCGCCGCGCCGGCGGTGACCGCAGCGCTGCTGGGTCCGATCGTGTTTTTTCTGCTGTTCGATCCGCGTTTGCTCGACCCGTCCTATTTCCGCTGGCTGTTCTGGCTGCCCGATCCGGCAACCCAATTTCTCGGCTGGCACTTCTTCCGCCTGGACAACTGGCATCTGCCTCCGGGCGCGGCGACCCGCTACGGTATGGAGATGGGGAGCTCGGTGGTTTTCACCGATTCGATTCCCGTTGCCGCGCTGCTGTTCAAGCTCGCACGCGACGCGCTACCGGATCACTTCCAGTACTTCGGCATGTGGACGTTCGCCTGCTACATCCTGCAGGGAGGATTCGGCTGGCTGATCTCGGGTCTGTTCACCCGCATCGCTTTGCAGCGGCTCGCGATGACGGCGTTGTTCGTCCTGAGCCCGTTGCTGCCGGACCGCGGGATCGGCCATTACGCGCTGATGGCGCACTGGCTGGTGCTGGCGGCGCTTTACCTGTACTTGCGCGCGCCGACGCGACTCGCGACAGCGTCGTGGTGCCTGCTGATCTGCGGCGCCGCGCTGATCCACGCGTATCTGCTGTACATGGTGCTCGCGGTCGCGTTCGCCGATGCGGCGCGGCGGCGCTGGATCGATCATACGGCGACGACCCGCGACACCCTGCGGTCGACCCTGCTCATTGCCGTCCCGCTGCTGGGGACGATGTGGCTCGCCGGGTACTTCACGATACCGACGAGCTCATTCTCCGGCGGCGCCGTCTACTACGGCCGCTATGCCGCCAACTTGAATTCCCTGTGGAATCCTCAATGGGGGTCGCTTTTCCTGCCTGGGCTGTCCGTCATTCCCGGCTCCGAGCTCGAAGGATTCAACTATCTGGGCTTCGGCGTGCTCGCGATGACGCCCATCGCCTTGCTACCTCTGCTGCGAGCCCGCGCCTTTCCCGTTGCAAAAGCTTATCTCCCGCTGCTGATCGTTGCGCTGGGACTTTGGCTGATGGC
>DASYJB010000086.1:0-7788 GCA_035996965.1 Casimicrobiaceae bacterium
CGACCTGCGCGGCTATTTCGCCTGGTCGCTGCTGGACAATTTCGAATGGTCGCTCGGCTACTCGAAGCGTTTCGGCATCGTGCACGTCGACTTCGAGACCCAGAAGCGTACACCCAAGAACAGCGCGCGGCTCTATTCGAGCATAATCGCGAGCAACGGGGCGGTCCTGAACGAACCTTGAGCCGCGGCTGCGGAGCCGATCAGCGTCCGCGCTATGATGGCGCCCTCGCCGCGACCATCATTTTTTGAAAGACGACGCTTCGATGCCACTGTCCGCTGAAACCCGAGAGCACCTCAAGCGCGCGAGCACCGCGACGCTGACGACCCAATTGTTCAAGCGGGGATTGCGCAATGTGTTCATTCAGGACGTGCGCAGGATGAGCGCCGCGTCGGACAATCTGGTCGGGGAGGCTTTCACGCTGCGCTATATTCCGGCGCGCGAAGACCTCGACCAGCTAAGCGTATTCGAAAATCCCGAGCACCCGCAGCGCAAGGCGATCGAATCAGTTTCCCCCGGCCAGGTGCTGGTGATGGATTGCCGACGCGAGACGCGCGCCGCATCGGGAGGCCATATCCTCCTGACGCGCCTCAAGATGCGCGGCGCCGCCGGACTCGTCACCGACGGCTGCCTGCGCGACAGCGAAGCGATCGCGGCGATGGACTTTTCCGTCTACGGCGCAGGAGGCAGCGCGCCGTTGAATCTGGTATGTCATCACGCCGTCGACATCAACGTGCCGATCGGCTGCGGCGGTGTCGCGGTGTTTCCGGGCGACGCGATCGTCGGCGATGGCGAAGGCGTGGTCGTCATTCCGCAGGCTATCGTCGCGGAGGTCGCCCGTGACGCGCACGAGCAGGAAATCATGGAAGAATTCGTGCTGCGCGAGATCGAGCAGGGTCGGGCGTTGCCCGGCACGTATCCGCCGAATGCCGAGACGCTCGCCCGCTACCGGCAATGGCGCGAGCGGCGGGACGGCGAGTAGATCGCGCGGGTTCGGAAAGAACACCTTCGAGGAGAGTGCGTGATGCAAAGATGGTTGCGATCGGTTATCGGCGTCGGCCTTGCGCTTGCAATCGCGGCACCGGCGACCGCCGAGGTCTCCGAGCTGCGTATCACCAAGCAGCCCAGCATCATCTACCTTCCGCTGGTTGTCATGGAACAGGACAAGCTGCTGGAAAAGCACGCGAAAGCGGCAGGGCTGGGCGACCTGAAGGTTTCATGGATCACCTTCAACAGCGGCGGCGCCTCGACCGATGCGCTGCTTTCGGGCAGCGTCGACCTGGTGACCAGTGGCGTGTCCAACCTTTTGCTTCTGTGGGAGCGCACCAAGGGAGAGGTCAACGGAGTCACCAGCGTCGGAGGCCTTCCGATGCTGTTGGTGACACGCGACCCCGCGGTGAGGACGCTGAAGGACTTCACCGAAAAGGACAAGATCGCGGTGCCGACGATCAAGGTGTCGAGCCAGGCGATGGTGCTCAAGATGGCGATGGAGAAGATGTACGGCGAGGCCGCGCGCGACAGGCTCGACGCCATGACCGTGCAGCTGGGCCACCCCGACGCGATGATCGCCGTCGTCGGAGGAAGCAGCGAGGTCAACAGTCACTTTTCGGCGCCGCCGTATCAGTTCACCGAGCTCAAAGCGCCGGGCGTGCATCTGGTGCTCGACTCGAGCGACGTCTTCGGCGGCCCGGCGAGCAATGCCGTCGTCTTCGGTACCCGCAAGTTCTACGACGCGAATCCAAAAACAATCGCCGCGTTCATCGCAGGGCTGGAGGAAGCGAACCGTCTGATTGCGCGCGACCCGGCCGCCGCCGCCAAGATCTACCTCGATGCGACGCACGAGAAATACTCGGTCGATGAAGTCGTCGCCATGATCAAGGCCCCGAATGTCGTCTACTCGACGACGCCGAACGCGACGATGGTGTTCGCCAATTTCATGTTCAAGACGGGGCTGATCAAGACCCGACCGGCGACCTGGAAGGAGTTTTTCTTCCCGGTAGTGCACAACCTGCCCGGCACATGATCCTCGACGGCAAACGCGTTGCATCGCCGCCGCGGAACCGGGCCGCCGCTGCCCTTCCGCCGTTGTTTAGACCCCACATGAAAAGCCACACTGCTTGTAGTTGAAAGCAAAGGCCTTTTCATAGCTGTCGGGGAGGCGTAGTATCGGCGCCACTTGGCGGCCGACTATCCGCCGCGGCCAACCGAAAAAAGTAACAAACCGAATCATCGGACGCACGTCTCAACCGCGTGCGTGTCTATGCATTCGAACTGAGGAGCAGTATTGAAACCGACGGACATCGCAGTCCCCGACTACTTCCATAAGGTCGTCGATTGCCAATGGGCGTGTCCCGCCCATACGCCCGTTCCTGAATACATCCGGTTGATCTCGGCGGGTCGTTATAGCGACGCCTACATGGTCAACTGGGAGTCGAATGTCTTTCCGGGCATTCTGGGCCGGACCTGCGACCGTCCTTGCGAGCCAGCATGCCGCCGAAGCCGGGTCGAGGAGGGACAGCCCGACGGCAGCACGATCAAGCCCGAGCCGGTCGCGATCTGCCGGCTCAAACGGGTCGCGGCCGACTTGAAGGACGATATCCGCGAACGCCTGCCCAAACCCGCGCGCAAGAACGGCAAGCGGATCGCGCTGATCGGCGCCGGACCGGCGTCGCTGACGGTCGCCCGCGATCTCGCGCCGCTCGGTTACCAGTGCGTCGTGTACGACGGCGACGCCCGCGCCGGCGGCATGATCCGCAGCCAGATTCCGAAGTTTCGCCTGCCCGAGTCGGTGATCGACGAGGAGGTCGGGTACGTCATCGATCTCGGCATCGATTTTCGCGGCGGCTCGCGCATCGACAGCCTCAAGAGTCTGCTCGGCGAGGGCTACGACGCCGTGTTCGTCGGCAGCGGCGCGCCGCGCGGACGCGACCTCGATCTGCCCGGACGCCGCGAAGCCGCGGCGAACATTCACATTGGCATCGACTGGCTGTCCAGCGTCTCATTCGGCCACATCGAGAAGATCGGCAAGCGAGTGATCGTGCTCGGCGGCGGCAACACCGCGATGGATTGCTGCCGCAGCTCGCGCCGGCTCGGCGGCACCGACGTCAAGGTCATCGTGCGCTCGGGCTTCGACGAGATGAAAGCGTCTCCCTGGGAAAAGGAAGACGCGATGCACGAGGGCATCCCGATCGTCAACTATCACGTGCCCAAGACGTTCACCCACGAGAGCGGTCGGCTGACCGGCGTCGTATTCGAGAAAGTCGAAGCGAAGCGTGACGCCGATGGCCGCCGCCAGCTCGTGCCGACCGGTGAGCCAGACGTCCACTTTGCCTGCGACGACGTGCTGATCGCCGTCGGGCAGGAAAACGCATTTCCGTGGATCGAGCGCGATGCCGGCGTCGATTTCGACAAGTCCGGACTGCCGGTGCTCGACAAGAAGACGCTGCAATCGACGCTGCCGCAGGTCTTTTTCGGCGGCGATGCGGCGTTCGGACCGAAGAACATCATCTGGGCGGTCGCGCACGGCCACGACGCCGCGATCTCGATCGACCGGTTTTGCCGCCTCGAGGACGTCGCGATACGGCCGCCGCCGCTGGTCAACCTGCTGTCACAGAAGATGGGGATTCACGAGTGGAGCTATGACAACGCGATTTCGAACGATCAGCGCTTCAAGGTTCCGCTGAAGGACGTGTCGATCGCGCTGAAGAACATCAAAGTCGAGGTCGAGCTCGGCTTCGACGCGGCGCAGGCGTTCGCGGAGGCGCAGCGCTGCCTGAATTGCGATGTGCAGACGGTCTTTACCTCGAAGGCGTGCATCGAATGCGACGCTTGCGTCGACATCTGCCCGATGGACTGCATAACCTTCACCGACGACGGCGACGAGACCGACCTCCGGACGCGGCTGAATGCGCCATCGCGCAACCTGACCCAGGATATCTATGTCGCGAACGGGCTGAAAACAGGGCGTGTGATGGCCAAGGACGAGGACGTGTGCCTGCATTGCGGCCTTTGCGCGGAACGCTGTCCGACTGGCGCCTGGGACATGCAGAAGTTCGCCTTCGATATCGCGCAAGCCGGCCATCGCTGTCACCAGCCGTATGCGAACGCCGTCGGCGCGCGGAAAGAACCTGCGGCGAGGGCGGCGGAATGAAGGCTTCGCCCGGCCCGATCCAGGCCGTCAACGACTTCGTCGTCAAGTTCGCCAACGTCAACGGCTCCGGCTCGGCATCGGCGAACCTGCTGTTCGCCAAGGCGATCCTGCGCATGGGCATTCCGGTCGCGCCGCGAAATATTTTTCCGTCGAACATCCAGGGCCTGCCGACATGGTTCGAAGTCCGCGTCAACGCGGCCGGCTGGCGCGGCCGGCGCGGCGGCGTCGACATGATGGTGGCGATGAATCCGCAGACCTGGGATCAGGATCTGAACGAGATCGAGCCGGGCGGCTACCTGTTCTACGATTCGACCAAGCCGTTGCCGGAAGCGAAATTCCGTGACGACATCTCGGTCATCGGCGTGCCGCTGACCGAGATCTGCAACCGTGAATACTCCGACGCCAGGCAGCGGCAGCTGTTCAAGAACATCATCTACGTCGGCGCGCTGTCGGCACTGCTCGAAATCGATCCCGAGGAAATCGCGCACCTGATCGGCGACCAGTATAAGGGCAAGGAGGCGCTGCTCAAGCCCAACGTGCACGCGATGACGGTCGGGCGGAGCTATGCGGTCAACAACCTCGACTGCCCGCTGGGCATCAAGGTCAGGCGCGCCAATGCCGTCGGCGAGCGCATTTTCATCGAAGGAAACAGCGCCGCGGCATTGGGCGCCGTCTACGGCGGGGCGACGGTGGCCGCGTGGTATCCGATCACGCCCTCGTCGTCGATGGCCGAGGCGTTCGCGCGCCATTGCCGCAAGTTCCGCACCGACGCCGCCAGCGGCAAGGCCCGATACGCCATCGTGCAGGCCGAAGACGAGCTGGCCTCGATCGGCATCGTGATCGGCGCGGGCTGGAACGGCGCGCGGGCCTTCACCTGCACGTCGGGTCCGGGCATTTCGCTGATGCAGGAATTCATCGGGCTCGCCTATTTCGCCGAAATACCGTCGGTGATCTTCGATGTTCAGCGTGGCAGCCCATCGACCGGCATGCCGACGCGGACGCAGCAGGCCGACGTGCTTTCGTGCGCCTATGCTTCGCATGGCGACACCAAGCACGTGCTGCTCTTCCCCGAAGATCCGAAGGAAGCGTTCGAATTCGCCGCGCTCTCGTTCGACCTTGCCGACCGCCTGCAGACGCCGATTTTTGTCATGCTGGACCTGGACATCGGCATGCAGGACTGGCTGTGCGAACCGCTCGTCTGGGACGATGCGCGCACGCACGACCGGGGCAAGGTGATGGGCTACGAGATGCTGGAGGCGGGCAAGGAGTTCGGCCGGTATCTCGACGCCGATGGCGATGGCATTCCGTATCGGACCTATCCGGGAACGCATCCAAAGCGCGGCTCATATTTCACCCGTGGTACGACCAAGGACCGATACGCGCGCTACAGCGAGGACGGGGCGACCTACGTCGACAACATGGAACGCCTGCTGCGCAAGTTCGAGACCGCGAAGGGCCTGGTGCCCGAGCCGGTGCGGCGCGACGCCGGACACGCGACCCGGTTCGGCGTTATCTACTACGGCTCGACTGCGCCGGCGATCGACGAAGCGCTGACGGCGCTCGCCGGTCATGGCATCCACCTCGATGCGCTGCGCGTGCGCGCGTTCCCGTTTCACGACAGCATCGCCGACTTCATCGCGGCGCACGAGCAGGTCTTCGTCGTCGAGCAGAATCGCGACGCGCAGCTCAAGTCGCTGCTGGTCAACGAGCTGGTCGTCGATCCGGCCCGGCTGATGCCGGTGCTGCATTACGACGGCACGCCGATCACCGCCCGTTTCATCGGCAGCGAAATCGCCGAGAAGCTCGCGATGTTCAACGTGACGCCACTGCGCAAGGTGGCGCCGTGAGCCGGCATCGATCGGCGCGGGAGTTCAGCATGACGGAGGATGTATGACCTATCTGGCCAAACCCAGGCTCCACCATCCCGACCTGCCGAAGAACAAGCTCGGCTACACCCATCGCGACTACGAAGGAACGGTGTCGACGCTGTGTGCCGGATGCGGGCACGACTCGATCTCGGCCGCCATCATCCAGGCCTTCTTCGAGCTCGATGTCGCGCCGCACAAGGTCGCCAAGCTCTCCGGCATCGGCTGCTCGTCTAAGACCCCGACCTATTTTCTCGGCAATTCGCATGGCTTCAACAGCGTGCACGGTCGCATGCCGTCGGTGCTGACCGGCGCCAACCTCGCCAACCGCGACCTGATCTACCTGGGCGTATCCGGAGACGGGGATTCGGCCTCGATCGGGCTCGGCCAGTTCGCGCACTCGATGCGCCGCGGCGTCAACATGGTCTACATCGTCGAGAACAACGGCGTGTACGGACTCACCAAAGGGCAGTTCTCGGCCACGGCGGACAAAGGGTCGAAGAGCAAGCGCGGCGCGATCAACAACGACGAGCCGATCGACATGATCATGATGGCGCTGCAGCTCGGAGCGAGCTTCGTCGCGCGCAGCTTTTCCGGGGACAAGACGCAGCTGACGCCGCTGATCAAGGCCGCGGTGCAGCACCGGGGAGCTGCCTTCCTCGACGTGATCAGCCCGTGCGTCGCGTTCAACAACCATGCCGGATCGACCAAGAGCTACGATTTCGTGCGCGAGCACAACGAATCGGTCAACCGGCTGGACTTCATGCCGCAGCATGCCGAAATCACGGCCGACTACGCACCGGGCTCCCTTCGCGAAGTGCGCCAGCACGACGGCTCGGTTCTGCGCCTGCGCAAACTGCACGAAGACTACGATCCGGGCGACAGGATCGCGGCGATGGATTATTTGCAGCGGCGCCATGCCGATGGAGAGATCGTCACCGGCCTGCTCTACCTCGATCCGGGCGCCGGCGATCTGCACGCCGCGCTGAATACGGTCGAAAAGCCGCTGAATCAGCTTGGCGCCAGGGAGCTTATCCCCGGCGCGGCCGCGCTCGAGAAATTCAACGCGACACTGCGATAGCGACCGCTAGCCCGCATTGTCGGGCGGCGGCGACGCCCGCCTTTGCACGGCCAAGCCGCGCTACAATCGGCGCATGCGTCTGTTCTGGCGAATGCTCGCGGGTTTCGGCGGATTACTGTTTCTGGTGATCGTCGCGGCCGGCATTACGCTGCGCAAGTTCGACGCCAACGATCTGATCGGCCCGATCCAGCAGCATGTTCGCGATGCCACCGGCCGCGAGCTGACGATCCGAGGCGGCGCCGAGCTCAAGCTCTCGCTCGAGCCCAAGCTGGTGATCGACGACGTCGCACTCGGCAATGCCGCGTGGGGCGCATCGCCGCAGATGCTGACGGCCAAGCGCATCGAAGCGCAGGTCGCGCTGCTGCCGCTGCTGCGGCGCCGCGTCGACGTGGTCCGCTTCGCGCTGATCGAGCCGACGATATCGCTCGAGACCGACGGCAAGGGCAACGGCAACTGGCAGATCGGCAGCGCGTCGGGAGAAGGCGCCGGGGCGGCCGCGGCGCGTTCGCCGGGCGGGCTTGCCTTCGGCGATCTCGCGATCACCAACGGCACGATGACCTATCGCGACGGCGCGACCGGCAAGGTGACCAACATCGCGATCGAAACACTGTCGCTGCACGCGCGCGATCCGCAGTCGCCGATCAGTGCGCAATTCCGCGGCAAGGTGGACGACATCGCCGTCTCAGTCGAGGGC
>DASYJB010000087.1:0-10451 GCA_035996965.1 Casimicrobiaceae bacterium
GCTGGTCAGCGGACCTCCGGTGCTCTACCTGCTGGTCTTTTTTGCGGCGCCGGCGCTGATCATGGTGCTGGCCTCGTTTCGCACACCGGGCGATTTCGGCGGGCTCGCGCCGCTGATCGAGGACGGCAGGCTCGATATCAATCTCGACAGCTACGCGCGCTTTTTCACCGAATCGGTGTACGCGCAGATCTTCGTAAAATCGGTCTGGTATGCGCTGCTGACGACGCTGTTCTGCCTGCTGCTCGCGTACCCGCTGGCCGCGCTGATCGCGCGCAGCGCGAAAAAACATCGCGACCTGCTGCTGCTGCTGGTGATCCTGCCGTTCTGGAGCAATTTCCTGATTCGCATCTACGCTTGGATGATCATCCTCGGCCCGAACGCCGCGCTGGCCAAGACGGTCAACGGCGTGCTCGGCTGGTTCGGGCACGAGCCGGTGCCGTTGCTTTTCAGCTCGTTCGCGGTGCTCGTCTGCCTGGTCTATGTGCATCTGCCATTCATGGTGCTGCCGCTTTACGCCAACCTGGAAAAGCACGACCGGGCTCTGCTCGATGCCGCGCAGGATCTGGGCGCCGGCGCATGGCAGCGATTCTGGCGCATCACGTTTCCGCTGTCGCTGCCCGGCGTCTACGCCGGCGCGGCGCTGGTGTTCATCCCCGCGCTGGGCATCTTCGCGATTCCGGACATCCTGGGCGGTCCCGAAGACAGCCTGATCGGCAACGTCATCAAGCAGCAATTCCTCGAGACGCGCGACTGGCCGTTCGGCAGCGTGCTGTCGATCGTGCTGACCGTCGCCGCGCTGGTGCTTGCCGGCGCCGCGGCGTGGATCGGCCGCGGCAGCCTGGGGACGCCTTCGAGCAGGGAGCCGGCTCGTGCGTAGACGCCCGATCGGATTGTGGGCGGCCGCGCTGGCGGGCTACGCCTTCCTCTATGTCCCACTGGTGATCGTCATCATCTACTCGTTCAACGATTCGCGCCTGAACGCCGAGTGGGTGGGCTTTACGTTCGGCTGGTACGACAAGCTGTTCCACAACCAGGACATGCTGCTCGCCGCCGGAAACTCGCTGCTGATCGGATTGACCGCGAGCGCCGTGGCGACACTCCTGGGAACGATGGCGGGGCTTGCGATGTACCGCTACCGGAGCCGGTTGCTGTCGATCCTCGTGCTCGCGCCGATCGCCATCCCTGAGATCCTGATGGGCGTGTCGCTGCTGATCTTTTTCGTGCTGCTCAACCTGACGCTGGGACTGGTCTCGGTGGCGCTCGCCCACATCGCGTTCTGCATCGGCTTCGTCGCCATCGTCGTGCGTTCGCGGCTGGCCGGGATGGACGAGAGCCTGACCGAGGCGGCGCGCGACTGCGGTGCGTCGCCGCTGAATGCCTTTCGCTATGTCACGCTGCCGCTTATCATGCCGGGCGTGATCGCCGGGGCACTGATGGCGTTCACCCTGTCGATCGATGATTTCGTCATCACGTTCTTTACTGCCGGCGCCGGAACCGTGACGCTGCCTCTGCAGATCTACTCGATGATCAAGATCGCGGTCACGCCCGAGGTCAATGCGGTGTCGACGCTGTTGATGCTGTTGACGCTGGCGCTCATCATTGTCGCGTCGAAACTGTCGCCGAGCCTGCTCGGCACGGACGAGGAGAAAGCATGAAGAAGGTCATACCGATGCTTGCCGCCGTGATGATCGCGCTGCCAGCCGCCGCGGCCGATCAATTCCACCTGTACAACTGGAACAACTACATCGCGCCCGAGACGATCAAGCGCTTCGAGGATTCGTGCAAATGCGAGGTCGTTCAGACCTATTATTCGGACAACGAGGAGCTGCTGGCCAAGCTCGCCGCCGGGGCCAAGGGCTACGACCTGCTGGTGCCGACCAGCAACGCCGTCCAGGCGCTGATCAAGGGCGCTCAGCTCAAGCCGCTCGACAAGTCGCAGCTGCCGAACCTGAAGAACATCAATCCAGTCTACATGGACACGCCGTTCGACCCGGGCAGCAAATATTCGGTGCCGTACGCGATGTCAACGACGATCATCGGCTACAACGACGTCAAGATGAAGGAGCTGGGTCTGCCGACCGATACCTGGGCCGTCATCTTCGATCCGAAGTTGCTGCAGACGGTCAAAGGCCGTGTCACCGTGCTCGACAGTTCGAGCGAGCTGTTCGCGGCGGCGCTCAAGTATCTCGGCTACTCGGCCAACGATGTCGATCCGAAGCACTGGGACGAGGCGGCGGCGTTGATAAAGAAGGCGAAGCCGTACTGGGCCGCGTTCAACGCGTCGTCGTACATCAAGGAGCTGACGGTCGGCAACATCTGGCTGGTGCATGGCTACTCGAACGACATCTTCCAGGCGAATCTCGATGCGCAGGCCGCCAAGCGGCCGTTCCACATCCTGCAAGGCATGCCGAAAGAAGGCGCGGTGCTCGCCGTCGACAACATGGTCATTCACAAGGACGCGCCGCGGCCCGATCTGGCGCTCAAATTCATGAACTTCATGCTCGACGGCAGGAATTCCTCCGAGCTGACCAACCTGATCGGCTCCGGCAATCCGAACCTCGATGCAGTCAAGTACATCAAGCCGGAGATCCTGAAGAATCCGGCGATCTTTCCGGACAAGGCCGTCGAGGCCAAGCTCGAGCAACTGAAGGAGTTGACCTCGGCACAGCGGCGTTTGCGAAACCGGCAGTGGACAGAGATCAAGGCGGGACGCTGACCGGGCCCGGCAGTGACGCGCTCACGCTGCGGCCGCTCACCGGCCGCGCGGCGGAAATGGCGGCGCTGCAGGGCGTATTGGAAGCGGCCCCGGCCTATTTTCGAATCGTCGACGGAGCGCCGCCCGGTCCGGCCGAAGCGCAGAGCCTTTTCACCGCGTTGCCTCCCGGCAAGGGCTACGACGACAAATTCGTCTGGGGCCTCTATTCGGGCCCGGCAATGATCGGCTGTGCCGACGTCATCCGTGGCTATCCAACCGCGGACAAGGCGGTGATCGGCTTGCTGCTGCTCGCCGAATCGTGGCAACAGCACGGCTTCGGGCGTGCATTCGCGACGCTGGTCGAGCAGGCGATTGCCGATTGGTCCGCGATCACCCGGCTTCGCATCGGCGTCGCGCTGGCCAATCCGCGCGCGCTCCGCTTCTGGCAACGGCTGGGCTACGTCGAAACCGGCGAAGTGAAGCTGGCCGATCCCGGTGGTTTTCCGATAGCGGTGCTGGAAAAGCCGCTGGCGCGGACGCCGCGCGCGTGAGCGATCTCACCGTCAAGGCACTCACGCCGGCGCTCGCCGCCGACTTCCTGCGCTTTTTCGATCACGAGCGCGGAAGCGCATTCGCCGACAACCCGGAGTGGGCCAAATGCTATTGCCACTTCTATGAGGTGCCGGTGGCGATCGACTGGCCCTCGTTGTCGGCAGCGCAGAACCGCGTCGCGATGCAGGCACGGATCGAGGTCGGGGAAATGGAAGGCTTCCTGGCCTTCGCCGGCAGCGAGCCGGTCGGGTGGCTGAACGCCCAGCCGCGCCACAAGCTGCCGCATTGCTTCGACCGCATGCGCATTCCTCCGACGCCGTTGCCGTGCGCGGCGTACGAGGCTGCCGTCATCGTTTGCTTCATCATCGCGCCGGCGTGGCGGCGGCGCGGGGTCTCGCGGACGCTGCTGGCTTCAGCCCTGTCGTCTCTGGCCGCGCGCGGCTTCGAGCTGGTCGACGCATTTCCGTTCAAGTCGGCCGACAGCGAGCGCGCCGCCGACCACTATCACGGCGCACTGTCGATGTTCATTGCCGCCGGATTCGCGCCGCTGGCCGAAACCGACTCGGTCACCGTTGTGCGCAAGTTCCTGCGCTGACCGCTCCGGTGAGCTCGACCTCGCACCCCTCCCGGCTGCCTGAGTATCTTGCCGGCTTGTATGCGCTGCTGATCGTTTACGCCAGCCTCGAGTCGTTCGCCGCCTGGATGGCGCCTCTGCCGGGCACGCCGTTCTTCCTGTTCGCGCCATGGCCGCCGCGCTTCACCCGCTTCGACGTCACGGTCAATCTTCTCGCTTATGCGCCTCTCGGGTTTCTTGTCGCCTTGGCGGGCCGCCGCACGGCGCTGCTTCGCCTGACGGCGGCGACCGGCGCGGGTCTGCTGCTCTCGTTCGCGATGGAGACCGTGCAGATGTTCATTCCCACCCGCGACGCCAGCGCGATGGACCTCGTCTGCAACACCGCCGGCGCGGGCATCGGCGGCCTGTCGGCGATCGCCTTCGATCGCACCGGACTGCGCGCGAGCGTCTCCGCCTGGCGCCGTCGCGTCTTTGTCGATGGCCGCGGCGCCGACCTCGGACTCGCCCTGCTGGCGATCTGGCTGCTGGCGCAATTAAACCCCGGCATCCCGTTGTTCGCGGCGACTTTCGATCCATCGCTCGAGCTGACGCGCGACCTCGCGGGCACGCTGCTGCAGGCTGCGGAGAGCGCGTTCAACGTGATCGGCGTCGGCCTCTTCCTCGCGCTTCTGCTGCGCCAGCGACGCTTCGTCGGCGGCGCGGTGCTGATGCTGATCGGCACGGCGCTGATCCTCAAGGGCGCCGCGGCGAGCGTGCTGATCAGGCAGTCGGTGCTGGAGACGTGGATCAAGCCGGGCGTCTCGCTCGGTGTCGCCGTGGGCGCGCTGGTCCTGCTGCTCGCGGTCTGGCTGCCGCGGCCGGTCCGAACGACGCTGTGCGCGATTTCGCTGCTGGCCTCGCTGGTCGCACCGCTGCTGGCACCCGATATGTGGCATGCGCGCGCGCCGCTCGCGCTCTTCGATTGGCCCTATGGCCAGCTGCTCAATTTCAACGGACTGACCCACGCCGTGCTCGTCGCCTGGCCGATCCTCGCCAGCGTTTATGTACTGGCGGTCGCCGCGCGGCGCGCTCACGCCGACGCAATCGATTAGCGTCACGCCGCGTATAATTTCTCGCTTCACCAGCCAGACATGATGATCTGAAATGACGCGCGGCGAACAGCGCCTGTCGATCACCGGCCCCTCGGGCGCCCTCGAGCTCGCGCTCAATCTGCCCGAACAGGCGCCTCGCGGCATTGCACTGGTCGCCCATCCGCATCCGCTGCAAGGCGGGACGATGGACAACAAGGTCGTGCAGACGCTCGCCAAGACGTTCGCGGGCCTGGGTTACGCCAGCGTTCGATTCAACTTTCGCGGCGTGGTGGGGAGCGCCGGCGTATTCGACGATGGCGCGGGAGAGACCGACGACGCGCTGGCCGCGCTGGCCCATGCCCGCACCACGTATGGCGAGCTGCCGGTCGTTCTTGCCGGATTTTCGTTCGGGACCTTTATCCAGACGCGCGTCGCGCAGCAAGTGAGCGCTGAGCGCATGGTGCTGATCGCACCCGCGGTCGCGCGATTCGGCACGGGCGAAGTTCCTGCCGATACGATCGTCATCCACGGCGAAGAGGACGACGTGGTGGTACTTGCGGATGTGTTTGCCTGGGCGCGCCCGCAGCAGCTGCCCATCGTCGTGTTTCCCGGCTGCGGCCATTTCTTTCACGGCCGGCTGACGCAGCTGACGCGGGTCATAGCCGGCATGTGGCGGTGATTGCGGCGAGCGAGCCAGCGGTCGCCGGCACGCCGCGGCCAGGCCGCGACGATGTCGTGCTCGCGGTGGCCGGCCTGCGCAAGTCGTACGGCGACAACGAAGTCGTGCGCGGTCTCGATTTCGCGATCCGTCGCGGCGAATGCTTCGGCCTGCTCGGTCCCAATGGCGCGGGCAAGACGACGACCTTGCGCTGCTGCCTGGGTCTCACCGACCCCAACGCCGGCACGATCACCCTGGTCGGCGAGCCGGTGCCCAAAGCGGCGCGTCAAGCGCGCATTCGCGTCGGCGTCGTGCCGCAGATGGACAACCTCGATCCCGACTTCACCGTGACCGAGAATCTTCGCATCTACGGCCGCTATTTCGGCATTTCCGCAGCGACCTTGTCCGAGCGGATACCGCGGCTGCTCGACTTCGCGGGTCTCGCGAGCAAGGGAGCGATGAGCATCCGCACGCTGTCCGGCGGCATGAAGCGACGCCTGACGCTCGCCCGCGCCCTGGTGAACGATCCCGAGCTCTTGATCCTCGACGAGCCGACGACGGGACTCGATCCGCAGGCGCGGCACCTGATCTGGGACGGACTGCGCCAGCTGCTGTCGCAAGGCAAGACGATCCTGCTGACCACGCATTTCATGGACGAGGCCGAGCGCCTGTGCTCGCGGCTGGCGGTCATCGATCACGGCCGGATGATCGCGAGCGACGCGCCCCGCGCGCTGATCGCCGCGCACGTCGAGCCGGAAGTCGTCGAGGTGTACGGCGACGAGGCGCGCCGCTGGGCGGACGCGCGGGGCCGCGCGCTGGCAGATCGCATAGAAATCGCCGGCGAGACGGCGTTTTGCTACGCGAAGGATGCCGCCCCGCTACTGAGCGACTTGAGTGGACAGAACGGCGTGCGCTACCTGCACCGGCCGGCGAATCTGGAGGATCTTTTCATCAAGCTCACCGGGCGCGAGCTGCGCGACTAAAACGCTGGGCGCCAGGCTTTCGCGTCGCCGCGCCGATCGAAAGGCGCGTCGAGGCATGACGCGACTGCCCGCGATATACTCGACGCCGCCCCTTAAGCCCAAGGTCCGATGATCTCCGCTTCGCTGATCCGCGCCCCCGAGCTTTCGCTGCGCTGGATACCCGTCTGGCGCCGCAACCTCCTGGTCTGGCGCAAGCTTGCGATCGCCTCGGTGCTGGGCAACATCGCCGATCCGCTGCTGTACATGCTGGCGCTGGGCTACGGCATCGGCAGCTTCGTGCCCGAGGTCGGCGGCATGAAATACATCGCCTTCATCGGTACCGGCATGGTCTGCCAGAGCGCGATGTTCACCTCGTCGTTCGAAGCGATGTATTCTGCGTTTTCGCGGATGCACGTGCAGCGGACCTGGGAAGCGATCATCAACGCGCCGCTTTCGCTCGACGACGTCGTGCTTGCCGAATGGATCTGGGCCGCGACCAAGAGCGTGATGTCGGTGATCGCGATCCTGGCGGTCGTGCTGCTGCTCGGATTCGGCCATTCGTGGCTCGCTATCTGGGTATTGCCGCTGGGCTTCATCGTCGGCCTGACGTTCGGCGCGTTCGGCCTGGTGATGAACTCGCTGGCGCCCGGATACGATTTTTTCACCTATTTTTTCACGCTGGTGCTGACGCCGATGCTGTTGCTTTCCGGCGTTTTCTTTCCGGTCGACCAGATGCCCGCCGCGCTGCAAGGTGTCGCGAAGACGCTGCCGCTGTCGCACGCGATCGACATCGCGCGCCCGCTGCTGTCGGGCCGCATTCCGGACGGCATTCCTCTGCACATCGCCGTGCTGCTCGCCTATGCGTTCGCCGCTTACTACGTCGCGCTGGTGCTGACCCGGCGCCGTCTGCTGAAATAGCCATGCTCTGGGTCAAATCGCTGCACATCATCGCGATGGTCACCTGGTTCGCGGGCCTGTTTTATCTGCCGCGGCTGTTCGTCTATCACGCGCTGACCCGCGATTCAATCGGCAGCGAGCGGTTCAAGGTGATGGAGCGCAAGCTCTACGTCGGCATCATGACGCCGGGCGCGGTGCTGACGATCGCGTCGGGACTCTGGTTGTGGCTGGGCTACGGCATCGGCGGCGGTTGGCTTTACGCCAAGCTCGCGCTGGTGCTGATACTGATCGCGCACCACGTGTGGCTCGGCAAGCTGATGGTCGACTTCCGGCACGACCGCAACCGGCACGGCGATGTCTTCTATCGCTGGATCAACGAAATTCCCGCGCTGCCGGTGCTGGTCGGCGTCGTGCTGCTGGTCGTGCTGAAACCGTTTTGATCTTCGCTGCGCCCCATCCGTGACCGAGCATTTTTTCGCGCCGTGCCCGCACGGGCTGGAAGCCCCGCTCGCGGCCGAGCTGGACGCGCTGGGTGCGTCGGAAATCACGACCACCGACGGCGGCGCCGCATTCGCCGGCCCGATTCAGCTTGCGTACCGCGCAAATCTCGAGAGTCGCCTCGCCAGCCGCATTCTGTGGCGCGTCGGGCATGGCCCCTATCGCGACGAAAAGGATGTCTACGAACTCGCCAAGGCGCTCGACTGGCCGCGCTGGTTTCGAGTCGACCGGACGCTTCGCGTCGACGTCGCGGCCTCGCGCTCGCCGCTGACCAGTCTCGAATTCGCCACGCTGCGCATCAAGGACGCCGTCTGCGACCGGCACCGCGCCGTGGGCGGCGTCCGCCCCAGCATCAGCAAGGATCGTCCCGATGTCCGCGTGCACGCCTATCTGACCGCGACCGACGCGAGCTTCTATCTGGACACCTCGGGCGAGCCGCTGTTCAAGCGGGGCTATAGACGCGAGACCGCCGACGCGCCGTTGCGCGAGAATCTGGCGGCGGGCCTGCTGCGCCTGGCGGGATGGCAGCCGGGAACGCCGCTGCTCGATCCGATGTGCGGCAGCGGAACCATTGCCATCGAAGCCGCGATGATCGCGCTGGACCTGGCCCCCGGACTCAAGCGGACGTTCGGCTTCCAGAAGCTTGCGTGGTACGACGGTCCGGCGTGGCAGCGAATCAAGCAGGCGGCGCAGCGCCGCGCCAGGCCGCCGGGGCCGCTGGAGATCTGGGCCAGCGACGACGACGCGACGGCCATTCACCAATGCAGCGAGAACATGGCTGCGGCCGGTCTCGCGGGTACGATCATTGTCGAGCGCGCCGATGCGCTGACGCGCCCGCCTCCGGCGCCCGCCGGCGTCATTGTCAGCAATCCGCCGTATGGCGTGCGGCTCGCCGACTCGGGCGCGCTGGCCGCGTTCTACCCGCAGCTCGGCGATGCGCTCAAGCAGCGGTACGCCGGATGGACGGCTTATCTATTGAGCGGCGACACGCGACTGCCGAAACTGATCGGCCTGAAAGCCAGCCGCCGCACGCCGCTGTTCAACGGCGCCCTCGAATGCAGGCTCTACGAGTATCGCTTGATTGCCGGATCGATGCGAACGCCGGCGGCCGAACGTGCCGAATGATAGAATCAGGTCTCGTTGTCCAATCGTCCGAACGCTTCGGAAACCGTCATGATGCTGCCCAGCCGCCATTACGAATCGGAACACACCAAGTTCATGCGCGAGCTGCTGCAGAAACGTCCCGATCTGATCGACAAGCAACGCGAGGCGCGCGCGATCTGGTGGGACAAGCGCCCGAAGGAATTGGCCGAAGAGCGGGTCATGGACACGAGCCGCGTCGCTCAGTCTCCCTACGTCTACGACGCGGATTCCTGAAGCAGGTCGCGCGTGCGCGCACCTGCCTTAGCGCGGACCGAGTCAGTCTCCGGCTCGCGTGACTTCCCCGTAGATGAAGTAGCGCGGCGTCTGCGCAAGCTTGGATTTCCACCCCAGCGGTCCGAGCTTCGCGGCCAGTGCCGCCGGCTGGTAGAAAACCTTGACGATCCTGAACTCCCGGCCGTCGTTGAGCTTGCGCGTGACGATCCCGGTCTCACGGCCCGTAAGCACGTGATCCTTCGCCGTCGACGTCGGATCGAACGCCGAGTCGATCAGATAGACGGCGGCGCCCGGCGCGAGCGCCGAAGCGACCAGCTCCCAGAACGCGGCGAAGCGCTGATCGGGCACATGCGATAGCCAGAAGCTGAAAAATATCGCGTCGTAGCGCCGCGCCGGCCGCCACGCGAAAAGGTCGGCCTGGACGTAGTCGACGTTGTCGGCGCCGACTCGCGCACGATTGATCTCGATGACCTCCGTCGATGCGTCGATCGCGGTAAGCCGTGCGACCCGCGGCGCGATCAGCCGGGTGAACAGGCCGGTGCCGCAGGCCAGCTCGAGGACGTTCGCCGGCCGCCTTGCCGCAAGCCAGGACACCAGCGCGGCTTCCACCGCCGCCGTTTCGGCGCGCCACTGCGCGTTGAAATCCTCGCCGCGATCGTAGCGTCCGGTACGGAACCACCACTCGTCATACTCGCCGGCGCGGGCGCGGTAGTAGGCGATCTGGTCATCGAGAATGTCGCGCGCGGCCACCCGTCGATGATAAATCAGGACGGTTCGCTTCGCCATCGCCATTCGGGCTTGCCCGTGGCGTCATCCGCCCCGCAGCGGGGTTTCGGCCACCGGACTCCGGTCGGCGGTTGCATCCAACCAGGCGGCGGTTGCGTAAATGTGTCGACGGCCCGATCCGCGCAAAGGTCTGCGTAGAGCTTGGTTGCCGCCACCTCCAGCGCGTCAGGCGCGCGGGAATCGCAACGCTCAACCGAGGAGTCACTGCAATGCTTACAAGCCCATCGAACAGACGTAGGCTCAGGGTATTGGCCGCAACCCTGGCCGTCATGGCGCTGGCGGCAAGCGCGAGCCCGCCGCTCCTGGCGTCCAGCCATCGCGAGGCGCCGTTCATCGCGTCGATGCCGCAGGTGGACGCGACCGACTTCTACATGTTCCGCAG
>DASYJB010000088.1:0-19523 GCA_035996965.1 Casimicrobiaceae bacterium
ACCGAGGCACGGCGCGCGCAACGCAACGTCGACGCGCGCCCACGCGCCGAAGGCGGCGCCGGCGTTTCGCAGCGGGACCCGGGACCGATAGGCATACCGTCGGCACACGCCGGCCGCGGCGCGTGATCTGCAGAAGGGGTCCGCTCTGGCATGGCGCTCGCGAATTCGCGGTTGGCGCCGGCGGCACTGGCTCTGATCGCCAATAACTGGAAAAATCGCGGTAAGCGGCCCTCGATTCGGCGGCCATCGACGATCGGGCATCAGCGATAGCCCGCGCTTCCGGAGAATGCCATGTTCCCGCAATCGCACGCGCAGGTTTGGGTCATGGCTGCGCTTGTGTTTGCAATCGGCTTGGTCGGCATCGGTCGCATCCATGCGCAGGACTACCCTTCGCGGCCGGTGCGCGTCGTCGTGCCGTTTTCTCCGGGAGGTGCGGTCGATGGCCCGATGCGTCTGATCGCGCAGCAACTGTCCAAGCGTCTCGGGCAGGCGGTCTTCGTCGAGAACAAGCCCGGCGCGGGAGCGACGATCGGCGGCGAGCTCGTCGCCAAGTCCCCGCCCGACGGCTATACGCTGCTGCTGGCTTCGCAGACCAATGCGATCAGTGCGACCTTGTATCCGCATCTGGGATTCGATCCGATCGACGACTTCGCGCCGATTTCGCTGATCGGTCGCGAACCGGGCGTCGTCGTCGTCAATCCTGCGCTGCCGGTGCAGACCTTGCAGCAGTTGATCGCCTACGCCAAGGCGCGGCCCGGCCAGATCGACTATGCGTCGTCTGGCAACGGCAGCGGCCAGCACCTGTTCGCCGCAATGCTTTGCTCGATGACCGGCATGAAGCTCAATCACATCCCGTATCGCGGCAGCGGCCAGGCCACCAGCGATCTCATCGGCGGCCAGGTTTCGCTGTCGATTCCGGGCATGGCCGGCATGCTCGGCCATATCCACGCCGGCAAGCTGCGTGCGCTCGCCGTCACCGGCGCCAAGCGCGCGCCGCAGTTGCCCGACGTGCCGACGGTGGCCGAGGCAGGGGTTCCGGGTTATGTCGCGTATGTTTGGCTGGGATTGCTCGCGCCGAAGAACACGCCGCCCAACATCGTCGACAAGCTTTACCAGGCCGTGAAAGAGGTCCTCGCCGACGACGAGGTCAAGCGCTATATGGCGCAAGCCAGCATCGAACCGGTCGGATCGACGCCCGCCGAGTTCGGAGCGTTTTTCCGCGCCGAGAAGGACCAATGGGCGAAGATCATTCGCGAGACCGGAGCGAAAATTGACTAGACCGTTCACCGTAACCGGCCGTGCCGACGCGGAAGCGGATCCCTCGAACGTCGCGCCGGTCGCGACCGACGCGCGCGTCGAAGGCATCGAGCACTGGGCAAAAAAAGACCAGGTCCGCCTGTTTCTCTGGGAAAAATTCGTCGACTCGCCGCAGGACAAGCCGCCGCTGTTGTTCGTTCACGGCTCGTCGATGGCGTCGCAACCGACGTTCGATCTGAGCGTTCCCGGCCGGCGTGACTCGTCGGTGATGGATTGGTTCGCGCGGCGCGGCTTCGACTGCTGGTGCGTAGACATGGAAGGCTATGGCCGCTCGGACAAGTGGCGCGACACCAACGCCGGCATCGCCAACGGCGCCGACGATCTCGATGCCGCGACCGAATACATCCTGAAGACGCGCAGCGTCGGCCGGTCGCTGATCTACGGGATTTCGTCGGGCGCGTTGCGCGCGGCATTGTTCGCCCAGCGACATCCGGGAAGGGTCGAGCGGCTCGCGCTGGATGCTTTCGTCTGGACCGGCGCGGGCGCGCCGACGCTTGAGCAGCGACGGAAGAAACTGCCGGAATTCCTCGCCGCCAGGCGCCGGCCGATCGATCGCGCGTTCGTCCATTCCATTTTCGAGCGCGATCATCCGGACACCGCCGACAAACGGGTCGTCGACGCCTTTGCCGATGCGATTCTCGCGCTCGACGACTCGATGCCGAACGGAACCTACATCGACATGTGCTCGAAGCTTCCGGTCGTCGATCCGGCACGGCTGACGATGCCGACGCTGATCATGCGTGGCCAATACGACGGCATCGCCGCGCTCGACGATCTGATCGAGTTCTTCAAGCGCCTGCCGCACCCCGACAAGCAGTTTTCGATCATGGCCGGCATATCGCACGCGAGCTTCCAGCAGAAGAATTACCTGATCGCCTACCACATCCTTCACGCGTATTTCACTCAGCCGGAGCCGCAATATGTCGGACCGGCCGATTGATCCGCTGCGTTCGCGGCGTGCCCGGTGAAGCTCGCTCCGGACGAACTGGCGGCGATCGCGGCGCGCACGCTCGAGCATTACGAGCAGCGCGCGGAAAGCTTCTGGGAAGGCACGCGCGATCACGACGTCAGCCAGAACATCGCGACGCTTTTGAAGCACATCGAAGGCGAGCCTCCTTTGGCGATCCTCGATCTGGGCTGCGGTCCCGGGCGCGATCTGAAGACCCTGCGCGCGCTCGGGCATGCGCCTGTCGGGCTGGAAGGCTCGGCACGGTTCGCGGCGATGGCGCGCGAGCACAGCGGATGCGAGGTCTGGGAGCAGGACTTCCTGAGCCTTGCCCTGCCAGCCCGCCGTTTCGACGGCGTCTTCGCCAATGCCGCGCTGTTTCACGTGCCGATGCAGGAATTGCCGCGCGTGCTTCGGGAGATTCGTGCGACGCTCAAACCTCGCGGCATATTGTTCAGCTCGAATCCGCACGGTGACGACAGCGAGGGTTGGAATCGCGGCCGCTACGGCACCTACCTTCGCCATGAAACCTGGCGCGACTATCTTGCCGGCGCCGGCCTGGCCGAAATAGAGCACTATTACCGTCCCGCCGGCCTGCCGCGCGAGCAGCAACCCTGGCTCGCCACCGTCGCGCGTGCGCCGTGAACGTGCGCATCGCGCCCGATGAAGTCGAGCTGACGGCCGTGCGCGCACAAGGCGCCGGGGGGCAGAACGTCAACAAGGTCTCGAACGCCGTGCATCTGCGCTTCGACGTGCGGGCCTCGACGCTGCCCGAAACCGTCAAAGCCCGCTTGCTCGCGCACCGCGACCGGCGGATCACCGCGGAAGGCGTCGTCATCATCAAGGCGCAGCGTTATCGCAGCCTCGACCAGAATCGCGCCGACGCTCTGGCGCGGCTGCAGCGGCTGGTCGATGGCGCCGCCACTGTGCCGCGGGCGCGCAAGCCGACCAAGCCGACCGCGGGCTCGCAGCGACGGCGGGTCGACAGCAAAGTGCGTCGCGGCGAGATCAAGGCGGCGCGCCGGCGCATCGTCGACGACTGAGGCACCTGGCCAACGCATTCAAGCGCCGGCGAAGAGGCAGGAGGCCAGGCGGTCGGTCACTGCGGTCCAGCTGAAATTCCGGTGAACGTGCGCGGCGCCGCGCTCGCCCATCCCGCGCCAGGCGTCGCGATCACGCACCGCTGCCGCCATCAGCTCGAACAAATGCTCCGAATCGGGCGCGAGTGCATCGCCGACGCGGTCCGCGCTCAAGCGGGGCCGATCCAGGCCGCTGCGGATTCGTCCGCAACAGGCCGGATCGGTGAAGTCATCGGTGGGCCCGCCCGAAGTGCAGATGACCGGCACGCCGCAGGCCGTGGCCTCGAGAACGGGAAGGTTGAAGCCTTCGGCGCGGTACGGCGCCGCGTAGACGTCCGCGGCACGATACAGGTCGGCCATCTTGCTGCACGAATACGTGCCGCCGGTGTAGATCATGCGGCGGATGACGGCTTCCCGCGCGGCAGCGGAGAGTTCGCCGAGCGCCGCATTGACCAGGTCCCTAGACGGATACAGACCGTCCGCCCCCTTGAGCACCAGCCGGACGTCGGGTTCGGTGGCGGCCACGCGGGCAAAGGCGGCAAGCAGCAGATCGATGCCCTTGTTCGGCGTCATCGCGCCGACCGACAGAAAGACCTGCTCATGTTCTTCGATATGCAGCGACGCTCGCGCGGCGGCGCGACCCGCGGCATCGGCGTGGAACACATCCGGATCGATGCCGTGCGGAACAACGTGGATACGCGACGGAGCAATGCCGAACCGCTCGTAGGCGAGCACGCACCAATGCGACGGTGTGACGATGTCGATCGCGCCGCGAAGCTCGGCGCCGGACGACAGCCCGCCGCGTTGCCGCTCTCCCAGGACCCGGTATTCGGGCGTCCCGAACACGAACTTGCGGCCGGATCGCGGCAAAGTAAAGTCGCTTTCCTCAGCGCGCATGCTGAGCGTCGCCTCGGGAAGGAACCCCGCCTCGGGAGCGCGCAGCGCGGCAAGGACACGCTCCTCTTCGGGGGCCACCAGGCCCCGGGTCGTTTTCCACTCCGGGTAATAATAGGGAACGTCCCGAAAGCGCAGGTCGATGTCGCCGCGCCGCAGCAGACACAGGCAATGCGCCTGGGCTACCAGCGCGTACGAGTGATGGATGAATCGCCAGCCTTCGAACTGCAGGCGTCGCTGCGCTTGGCCCGCCACGATATGCATCCTGGAAGCTTGCCGTCGATTTGTCCGCGCCGGAACGAAAACGCGTTGCCGGACGAGCTTAGAACAAAGGCGCGCCGGCGCCAAGCCGCTGCGCCGGTCGCTAAAGCGGCTCAACGCGGTGCCGCCGGTTGACAGCGCTTGCCCGATGATCGCATTGTGTCATTCACGGAAGCCCCGGGCCGGCGCGGCCGGGCCGGCGAAGGAGTCACGAACATGCAATTGAACGCGCAGCAGATCGAAACCTTCGATCGCGACGGCTACCTCTTTTTCGATTCCTTGTTCACGTCGCGCGAAATCGGCGTCCTGCGGGAAGAAGTGCCGCGACTCTATGCGCAGCGGCGGATCGAGAACGTCCGGGAAAAGGGCAGCGATGCGGTGCGCACGAACTTCGCCGCGCACCTGTACAGCGCGCCGTTCGCCCGGCTGGCTCGCCATCCACGCATGATCGAGCCGGTCGTCGCGCTGTTCGGCGAGCCGGTCTACATGCATCAGTTCAAGATCAACGGCAAGATGGCTTTCGATGGCGACGTCTGGCAATGGCACCAGGATTTCGGCACCTGGAAAAACGATGACGAGATGCCCGAGCCGCGGGCGATGAACATCGCGATATTTCTCGACGAGGTCAACGAGTTCAACGGCCCGCTGATGTTCATCCCCGGCAGCCACAAGCTCGGCGTCATCGATGCCGAACACGACACGGCGACGACCAGCTATCCGCTGTGGACGATCAATCATGCGACGATCGCGAGCCTGGTCGAGCGCGGCGGCATCGTCGCGCCGAAGGGGCCGGCGGGATCGATGCTGCTGTTCCACTCCTGCCTGGTGCATGCCTCGACGTCGAATCTGTCGCCGTGGAATCGCGTCAGCGTGTATCTGAGCCTGTGCGCGGTGTCCAATCATATTCGGCGTTTCAAGCGTCCCGAATACATCGCGCACCGCGATTTCACGCCGATCGAATGCCTGCCCGACGATTGCCTGCTTCGCGATTACCCGGTCGCGCTGCCGTGGCGCGACGGCACGCCTGAAGCGGCGCTGCAGCCGGCGCTGGCCGACTGAACGCGGAACGCCGTTGAGCCTTCACGCGAAGCTGAACGAGCGCGCTGCGCAGCGCAGGCCGCTGTCCGTCGGGATGATCGGCGCCGGCAAGTTCGGCGCGATGTACCTGGCGCAGGTACCGAAGACGCCGGGCGTGCACGTCGTCGCCATCGCCGATCTCGATCCGGTCGCCGCATTGTCCAATCTCGCGAGAGTCGGCTGGCTGCCCCAACGCAGCGACGCGCCGTCGATCGATGCCGCCGTCGCACAAGGCACGACGCACGTCGGCGACGATTGGCGGGCGCTGGTACGGCATCCGAAGATCGACATCGTCGTCGAATGCACAGGCAATCCGATCGCGGCCGTCGAGCACTGTCTCGAAGCTTTCCTCCAGCGCAAGCATGTGGTGAACGTGACCGTCGAGGCCGACGCGCTGTGCGGGCCCCTGCTCGCCCGCAAGGCGGCCGAGGCCGGCGTCGTCTACAGCCTCGCCTTCGGCGACCAGCCGGCGCTGATCTGCGATCTCGTCGACTGGGCGCGGACCGCGGGCTTCGGCGTCGTTGCCGCCGGCCGCGGCCACAAATGGCTGCCGCACTTCGCGCAGTCGACGCCGGAGACCGTCTGGGGCCATTACGGGCTCACGTCCGAGCAGGCGAAGATCGGCGGCCTCAACGCCAAGATGTTCAACTCGTTTCTCGATGGCTCGAAGCCGGCGATTGAGTGCACGGCCGTGTGCAACGCGACCGGCCTGTCGGCGCCTCCGGGCGGCTTGATGTATCCGCCGGCGTCGATCGATCAGATCCCCAACGTGTGCCGCCCGATCGGCGAAGGCGGCGTGCTGCACGGCAAGGGACAGGTCGAGGTGATCTCGTCGGTCGAGCGAGACGGCCGCGCGATCGCCTACGACATTCGCTTCGGCGTCTTCGTCGTGTTCGAAGGCGACACCGAATACCTGCGCACCTGTTTTCGCGAGTACATGGTCCGCACCGACGACAGCGGCCGCTACGCCTGCCTTTACAAGCGCTGGCATCTGATCGGCCTTGAGGTCGGCATCTCGGTGGCGTCGGTCGGCTTGCGCGGCGAGGCCACTGGCGCCGCGACCGGATTCAACGCCGACGCGGTGGCCACCGCCAAGCGGGACCTCAAGGGCGGCGAGACGCTCGACGGCGAAGGCGGCTATACCGTCTGGGGGAAGCTGCTGCCGGCGGCCGCGTCGCTCGATGGTGGCGCACTGCCGCTCGGCCTCGCGCACGGTGCGCGCCTGCTGCGCTCCGTCAAACAGGGCGACGTACTGCGCTGGTCCGACGTGGCGATCGACGAAACACTCACTGCCTACCGCGCCCGCCGCGAGATGGAAGACCTGTTCGGACGCGCGGCACCGCGCCAGCGCGTTGCCTAGGCGTATCGCCGCAAGGCGCGATCGCTCTTGCCGCTCGGGACGCGAGATCGCCCGCTAGACTCCCAGCGCTTGCGGAAGCACGCTGGCATCGGCCGCGCGAGTCGGCGTGTCGGCGGCCGGGTCCGCGAACTCTGGCGGATCGGCCAGATATTGATGCACGAACGCGATCGCCATGCTCCCCTCGCCGACACCGGAAGCCACGCGCTTGACCGAGCCGTGGCGCACGTCGCCGACGGCGAACACGCCGGGCACGCTGGTCTCGAGCAGATACGGATCGCGCGACAGCGGCCACGAACCCTGCCGGCCTGCGACCAGATCCATCACGTCGCGGCCGGTGCAAAGGTAGTCGCGCCCGTCGCGGATGACCGCCTGCGGCAGCCAGGTGGTCTGCGCGTCGGCGCCGATGAACACGAACAGCGCCTCAGTGGGTTCGCGCCGGCGGCGGCCGGTCGCGCGATTCTCGATGACGATCGCCGCCAGTCGATCGGTTCCCTCGAGGCCGACCACCTGGCTGCGCGATTCGACGCGGATGTTGGGTCGGCTCGCAAGCTGGTCGATCAGGTATTGCGACATGCTGCGCTCGAGCGAGGGACCGCGCACGATCAGCGTGACCTTGCGCGCGTAGTTGGCGAAGAACATCGCCGCCTGCCCCGCGGAGTTGCCTCCGCCGATCATGAAGATGTCGAGGCCTCGCGTGTTCAGCGCCTCGGTGCGCGCCGCGCCGTAGTAAAGCCCACGTCCGACCAGCATTGGCGCGTTCGGCAAATCGAGCTCTCTCCAGGCTACTCCGGTGGCGATGACGATGCTGCGCGTCTGCACGCGCTCGCCGTCCTCGAGCAGGATCGCGTGCGTCGCGCCGCGCGTACCCGTGTCGATGCCCGTCGCGCCGCGCGCCACCAGAATCTCGGCGCCGAAGCGCTTCGCCTGGCGCAGCGCCCGCGCGGCAAGCTCGTCGCCGGCGACCCCGGTCGGAAAACCAAGATAGTTTTCGATGCGCGACGATGTGCCCGCCTGGCCGCCCGGCGCCTCGCGCTCGATCAGGATCGTGCACAGACCTTCGGAAGCGCCGTACACGGCGGCGGCCAGACCCGCCGGCCCGGCACCGATGATCGCGACATCGTATTCGCTCCGCGACGGAGCCGTCTGCAATCCCAGGTGCTCGGCGACGTCGCGAAACGACGGCGTGACCAGCCGCACTCCATCGGGAAAGATCACCACCGGATAGATCTCGTCCGGCTGCGGCGTCGCCGCCAATCCGGCCCGAGCCTCGGGATCGCGGGGATCGTACCAGCGGAACGCGACATGGTTGCGCGCCAGGAAGTCGCGCAAGTCGTGACAGGCTAGATCGTAGCGGTGGCCGATGATGGTCACCGTCGCCAGCGGAGCCTCGCTCACAAGCTGTTGCAGCCCCTCGATTCGCGTCGCCATCGTCTGCAGCAGGCGTGCATTGAGCTCGTGGCAGGCGACGATCAGCTCGCGGAAATCCACCGCCTCGAGCCGGCAGACGCGCGAAGGCTCGGCGGCCCGGACGCTCGCGATCGCGGGCGAGCCGAGCAGCAGCGGCACCTCGCCGCCGTAGTCGCCGGGGCCCCACTCGGTGATCGCGCGCTCGACGCCGGCGACCGACTTGTAGACGGTCACCCGACCGGAGAGGACGATAAAGAACGCCGGCAGCTCACCTTCCTGGATCAGCCATTCATTGGTCTGCAGCGCGATGTCCGCGGCTCGCCTTGCGATCGTGTTGAGCTCGCTGTCGGAAACGCCGGCCAGCAGCGGCACGGTGCACAGCATGTCGCCGGTAATCATCGGCGCATCATGGCATGATTTGCGACGCCAGTTGCGATCGAGAGGTCAGTACGTCACCGGCAGCTGGTCGAAAAAAGCGCGGTCGACGAAACACCATCCCCACGCTTCGCCAGGCTCGAACGACTGGATGATCGGATGCCCGGTCTCCTTGAAATGCCGCGTCGCATGCTTGTTCCTCGACTCGTCGCAGCATCCGACGTGGCCGCAGGTCAGGCACAGACGCAGGTGCACCCAGTCGTCGCCGGTTTTCAGGCACTCCTCGCACCCGTTGCCGCTCGGCGTGACGTCGCGGATTTGGGCGAAATGCGGGCAGGTGTCCATCGCGGCAGCCTTCTCTTTCGCAGTCGTTCAATCCGCATTCTATCCAATTGGAGCACGAACAACCCTAGGCCGCGCACTTCAAGCCGCGCGCTTTGCCCCGAGTGGATGGGACCGTCCGCTTGCCGAATATCCGCCGCGCCTATCGTCCTATCGTCCCCAGTTCGGCGCGCCTCCATACGGATAGTGATCGGCTATCCGGCGGCCCGACGATATCCGGCGGTTCAGATCGCCCGGCAGGTCCGGATAATCTCCGGGACCAAAGGTGCGGCAATCGCCCTCGAAATTCGCGTCGCTGCAGAAGACCCAATAGCCGCTGAGCACGCGCAGCGACGCCGCACGATCGTTAAAGTTGGTGCGATCGAGATTACGCACGACGTCGCGCTGGAGCTCGAACGAGCGGCCGCGGAAGCCCTCGCCCTCATAGAGCACGGCCCGAGCCGGCCCGCCGGGGCCTGGTCCGCCATAGCCGGGCGCGGCGACCGGCGGCGGCGGAGGCGCGTATTGCGCGATTTCGCGCGCCGACGAAATGCGTCCGTTCACACCGCCCTCGAGCTGCGGATATTCGCCGGGCTGCAGGCGCACGCATCGCCCGCCAAAGCGCGCGTCGGTACAAACTTCCCATACGCCGTCGCGCACGACGATCGATTCGGCGCGATCGTTGAACTGGGTCCGATCGAGATCGGGCGTGTTTGCCCGCAAGGTCATCCTTCGTCCCTGGAATCCGGGGCTCTCGTAGAGAATGATTTCGCCGGCCAGCGCCGCTGTTGCGGCGAAGCCGAAAGCGGCGGCGACCGCGATTCTTGTCACTGACTTCTTCATCACTTTCTCCTGGTTCATTCGCGAATCAAAGGCGCGGCGCGGACGCGTCCGATGCGGGCATGCACGGGCGCCCAGCGCTTCCCGGACTACACTGGAGCAATTCGCGCGCCAAAGTACTCCCTGTCAGCGCGGCTCTGACAATGTGGGTGACATGCGATAAGCTGCGGCGCGCGCCGCCCGGCAAATGTTGCTGCGATCGGCATTTACGGATGCAACGCGCAGCGTCGGTGTGGCGGCCGGTGATCGGGTGGAGCGGGCGACCGGGCTGGCGCCGCTGTAAATTCTGCAAATCGAAGACCCGCTTGCACGCACATTTGCCGGGTCGGCCACGGTCGACGCGGCGGGCGTTGCGTCGGCTAAGGTGCGGGGACCATCACCAGGCGATCGAGGCCCGATTCGGCACCCCAGACTTCGCCCGACCGGCCCAGCATCTGGCGCACGTTGGCGCCGGCGCGATCGGACGGCATGCTGTCGAATTTTTCGCTCAGCGGATCGAAGCGCACGATCGCGTTGGTGCTCCAGTCGGTCAGCCAGACCTTGTCCTTGTCGTCGACCCACACGGCATAGGCGTGCGCGTTCCCGGGGAGCTTCCATTCGCGCCAGGTGCGCGCTGCCGGATCGTACATTCCGACTTGACCGGTGTTCCAGTAGCTGACCCAAATCCGGCCGCGCGAGTCCGACCACACGCGACGCGCGCCCTGCGCTGGCGTGGGTGGATCGATCACCGTAGCGTCGCCGCTGGTCGTGTCGACGCGCGCAATGTAGTTTCCGGCCAGGGAAGCGAAGTAGACGTCGCCGCCCGGCGTCGTCGTAATGCCGTAGGGACCGCTTCCGCGCGGCGCTTTCCACACGCGCATGTCGCCGGACGCGGGATCGAGCCGACCGTAGATTCCGCTTTGCCCGGTAAACCATATCCGGCCGCTCTTATCGAACGTCGCCGTATTGAGATTGGCATCGCCGGCGTCGCGCGGCAGCGGCCAGACCTTGACCTCGCGCGACTTCGGATCGACACGCACGATCGCGTTCTGGCCGCCGTCGGTAATCCAGGCTGCGCCGTCCCGACCGACGATCACGCCGTGCGGCGATGAGCGGGCGCCGAGGGCGATCTCCTCGAACTTGCCCGACTTTGGATCGAGTATGCCGAGCTTGCCGGTCGACTGGGCGGTGTAGTAGACCGGCCCGCCGGCGACCGGCGTCGCAGCGACGTCGTGCGGATGTGCGCCGCGCGAAACGCCGAAGTAGGCCGGCGCGTCCCCGGCTGCACGCGCCCCGCTGCCGGCTACTGCGACGGCGCCCGATGCAAAAAGCAACATGGCAATGCGTCGTGCGATTTTCATCGTCGCCTCCATAGGCAGGCACGAGGGCTCGCGCCCGAGTCGGCAACCCGCAGCCGGTCGTCGCGCACCCGCTTTCCAAGTGTAGAGGATTCCGAACCGGCCCGCTTTGGATGCTGAGCACGGAAGCGGCAGACGCCCCCTCCCTTTGACGCTGCGCTTGTCGGCGTCGGCTACAGCGCCTTGCGCAGCGCCTCGCCATCGGGAGCGCCCAGCCCGGTGCAGGCATCCCAGCCGACCCTGGCCTTGTAAGCTCCGTTGTCGCCGACGGTGATGTCGCGCAGCCCCTTGCCCGCGGGCAGCGCGTAAAGCTTGCCGTGCACGAATCCGAGGCGCGTTTTTTTCGCCTGGTTCAGACGCGCGATCAGGCCCGCCCACAGCGGCGCGACCGCGCTGGTGCCGCCGACCACTTGCTGAACGCCGTCGACCAGAATCCGGTAGCCGGTTTCGCTGTCGCCATTGCCGGCGACATCGGGTACGCCGCGTCCCGGCTTTCCGCCCTTGTTCGCCGACTTCGGCACACCGGCGCCCTTCTGATATACCGGGAGCGCAAAGATCTCGCTGACGCCGCCGCCGGTCGCCCAGCCGTCGTGCGTGTTCCATACAGTCTCGGCGACGATCGCCTCGCCGCTGGCCTGAAGGCGCGTGGCGCCGCAGGCGAGGACATGCGGAGACGACGCGGGAAAATCGACGTTGGCGCGCTTTCCCGGCGGGTCGGTGTCGCTCGATCCATGGTCGCCAGCGGCGGCGCAGACGGTGATGCCCAGCGCCGCGGCATCGATGCACGCGGCGTCGTAGTCCTTCAGCGATTGCGGGGTCGAATTGGTCTCGGCGCTGCCCCAGCTGATCGACACGATTCCCGGTCGGCGCAGGTTGTCGTGTATCGCCGCGTACAGCGCGTTGATGAAGCCGTCGTCGGTGTTGGGCGCGAAGTAGACGACGATCTTCGCACCGGGCGCGACGGCGCCGGCGACCTCGATGTCGAGCACGACCTCGCCGTCGGGGCTGTTCGGATTGCCCGTCGGGGCGTTGTGCGCGCCCCCTACCGACACCGCGGTGACCGATGGCATCGGAACACCAAGCCCGGAGAAGTATTTGGTCAGATCGCCTGCCCGGTAACCGCCGCCGAACTCGAGGATCGCGATCGTCTGGCCCCTGCCGTCGTAGCCTTTGGGAAAGGCATACAAGGCGGCGACCTCGAGCGGGGTGAAGGTCGACGCGGCGGCGCGCGGCTGGCGCTTGCCGCGAGTCTTCGCGATGCGGAAATGCGGCTCGACGTGCGGCCGGTTGTCGAGTCCGAACACGCCTTCGACGATTCCGGCGAGCTCGGAAGGAATCATGATGGCCCCGGTTCTGACCCGGTATTCGCGCGCGCCATGCTTGTAACAACTGAGCCGGGTGCCGAATGCCGCCTCCATCGCGGCGACGGTTCCCGACAGGTCGACCGCGCGTTGAGCCAGGCTGACGCGCGTGACATCCAGACCGTGCGCATGCGCGAATTTTTCGACGACGGCGACATCGCGCGGCGCCGCGCCGTACTCGGCGCGAAAGGTTTCGTAGCCGATGCGGCGGAACCCGGCGCCGCCGGTCGGCGAGCGCAGCGCTTTCCTGCGTCTGAGCCGCACCGTCACGTCGACCCGGTCCGACTTGCGCGCCGGGCCGACGTATTTCGCCGCGGCGAACGGCGCCTTGGCGCTGCCCGGCAATGCCACACCCCGAGTCTTCCTTGCTTTGGTCATGCCCATCTCCCGATCTCGCCTGGTTGCGTCGCCTCCGCCGCAGGCATACGATGCATGCCTTCGGTTACCTCAAGGATCACCGTGCACAAGGTTCCGCTTTTTGCCGCTGCGCTCGGCATCGCCGCCGGGGCTGCGTGCGTTCCCGCCGATGCGATGACCTGCAATATCGTCTTCGATCGCAACGATCAGGTGATCTATCGCGACGTCACGCCGCCGCTCGATCTCTCCGACGGCGGATCCAGAGCGCGGGCGGCGATGCGTCAGCGCGGCGAATATCTGATGGTGATCGACACCGACCGCTGCGCGCAGGTTGTGCCAAGGACAGACAACTCCAGCGCGGCCAGTGTCGAAGACATCGTGGGGGGAATGCGGCCGTACATGGGGCGCGGCGGCGGCCAGCTGACGTCCGGCGGCGCGGCGGCGGGTGGGACCGGCAGCACCGTCCGCACGGCGGCGCCTGCCGCGGCGAGCACGTCGCGCGGCAGCTCGACGAGAGCGTACTAGCAGCATCCGTTCGCCGCGCGGCGAATGCCGTACCGCCAGGCTTGCGCGGCGGATTTCGCCGCCGCGCCGCTGCATCAGCCTCTAGCCCTCGTACTTGAACGACAGCGCGACGCGGGCGCGGTATGCCGCGACCTTGCCGTTCTCGACTCTCATATCCAGTTTGACGATGTCGGCGATACGCAGATCGCGCAGCGATCCTGCCGCGGTTTCGACCGCGCGCCTCGCTGCGTCTTCCCACGAAACCTGACTGGTGCCTACCAGCTCGGTGATCCGATAGACGCTCTCGCCTGCCCCGGTTTTCCTGCTCTTCGCCTTTGCCTTTGCCATTCGTTCCTCCTGGTCGACCGTGTTGATCGCCATTCTTTTTATTCCGAGGCACCGGCATTGTCAATGCGCGGCCGCAGCACATCGATCGGCGCCAGGGTCGGTCACCGCGGGCCGTCATTCGCCGTGCTTGCTCGATTGCGCAGGCGTTGACCAGTCCGGGCGGGGAATGGTGCGCGCCAGCAGCGCGCCGACCAGCGTCACCCCGGCCAGCAAGCCGAAGACGATGCGATAGGCGTGATCGAACCGGGCTCCCATCGTCGCGCGCTCGGCCTGCGACATCTGTGCGACCGCGTCCGGTCCCGCGTCGATCACACGCGCCAGCAGCGCCGGCAGCGAACCACCGGCAACGCCCAGCGCGCCGATCAGCACTGCGCCGATCAACGCGACGCCGGCCGCGCCGCCGATCGCCCGCGACAGCGCGATCGACGCGGTCGCGGCGCCGAGCGCCCTCGGTCCGGCCGCCAGTTGCACGGTGACCTGCGTCGGCGGCATGACCATGCCGATACCGATGCCCACGACGCTGGTCAATCCCATGATTGCAAATGTCGGCGCGGAGCCGACCGCAATCGCAAGAGCGATGAATGCCAGCGTCGCGATGCTCATTCCGAGCTGCGGAAATATCGTTACTCTGCCGGTGCGCGTGACCAGTTTGCCGGTGATGGCGGACGAGACGACCATCGCCAGGGTGATCGGCAGCAGCAGCAGACCCGATTGTCCGATCGCAAACCCGCGACCAAGCTGCAGGTACAGCGGCAGGAACAGGATCGTCGAGAACAGCGTCGCCCCGAAGCAGACGACGACGGCGTCGGAGCGGGCGATCGCGGGCGTGCCGAGCAGGCGCAGCGGCAGAACCGGATCGACGGCGCGGCGCTCCGACCGCACCAGCAGCGCGAATCCCGCAGCGGCGACGGCCGCCAGCGCCAACATCTGCCATGAGGCCCACGCATAGCGGTGACCTCCGGACGAGAGTGCAAACAGCAGTGAAAGCGTCGCCAGGACGAACAACATCGCGCCGGTGATATCCGGCTGAAACCGTCCTTCGCGCGGCGGCGTCGTATCGGGGATGCGCCGGGCGAGCACCGCGGCGATCAGCCCAAGCGGGATGTTGATCCAGAAAATCGCCCGCCAGCTCGCATGCTCGGTGAGGTAGGCGCCCAGCACCGGGCCCGACGTACTGGCCAGCGCGAACACAGTAGCGAAGTAGCCTGAAAACCTGCCGCGCTCGCGCGGCGACACGTGCTCTCCGATCAATGCCTGCGCCAGGGTCATCAGCCCGCCGCCGCCCAGCCCTTGCACGGCCCGCGCGACAATCAGCGTGAGCAGCGTAGGCGCGAACGCGCAGCCGAGTGACGCGACCGAAAAAATGGCCAGCGCGCCGAGCAGCATGCGTCTGCGGCCAAAGCGGTCGCCCAGATGTCCATACAGCGGCGCCGCGATCGTCGCCGCCAGCAGGTACGACACGACGACCCAGGAGATGTCGGCAAAACCGTTGAGTGAGGTCGCGATCGTCGGCAAGGCGCTGGCGAGGATCGTCTGGTCGGCAGCCGCGAGGAACATCGCGACCATCACGCCAGGAAAGACGCGCCGGAACGCTTGTCGGGTCGTCAGCGCCTGTGCGCGAGCGTCGGCGCGTTCGGGTGTCGGTACGCTTGCCATTGCCATCGGTGATCGATCCGTGGTCGAAACGAGCGCCCGCAGCATCGCGGGATGGGCCGCGCCAACGGTCGACCGCCGCGGCAAGGGTAGCAGGAACGGGAGATTCGAGCCGCCGGTCGGATCGGAAGTTCCGATCTGTGCCTGGCGCGGAACGAAAGCGCCTGCCGGCAATGCTAAACTCACGGCCTTGACGCGAAGTGACGCGCGACGTGCCGGCCCGCGACATGATGGTGAACGACGAGCGGCCCGACGCTCGCCGCATTCGCCCACCGTAGCTCACGCTTCCGGCAAGGACAATCCGATGCCCAAGCTCGCGATCATCCAGCAGGCTCCCATCGTGCTCGATCGCGTCGCGACCTTGAAAGAAGCAGTGCGATGGGTCGACTCCGCGGCCGCCGCCGGCGCGGCCCTGATCGTTCTGCCCGAGTCGTTCGTGCCGTGTTATCCGGCCTGGATCTGGCGCTTGCGGCCCGGCCCCGACAGCGGCCTGACCGCGAAACTGCATGCGCGGCTGGTCGACAACGCGGTCAGCGTGGGCCGCGGTGACCTCGCCCCGCTGTGCAGCGCCGCGCGCGAGCATCGGGTGACGATCGTCTGCGGCATGACCGAGCGCGACGACGATTTGAGCCGCGGCACGATCTACAACACCGCCGTCGTTATCGGCGACGACGGGAGCCTCCTCAACAAGCACCGCAAGCTGATGCCGACCAATCCGGAACGCATGGTCTGGGGTTTCGGCGACGGCTCGACGCTCAACGTCGTCGATACGCCCTGCGGCCGCATTGGGACGATGCTCTGCTGGGAAAGCTACATGCCGCTCGCGCGCTACGCGCTGTACGCGCAGGGCGTCGAAGTCTACATCGCACCGACCTACGACAGCGGCGACGGGTGGGTCGGAACGATGCAGCACATCGCACGCGAAGGCTGTTGCTGGGTCGTCGGCAGCGGAACCCTGCTCAACGCGCGCGACCTGCCGGCCGATTTTCCGGACAAGGCGGGGCTCTATCCGGATGCCGACGAGTGGATCAACGACGGTGATTCGGTCGTCGTCGCGCCCGGGGGGAAGATCGTCGCCGGACCATTGCGCCGAGAAGCCGGAATACTGTACGCCGACATCGACCTCGACGCGGTCGCTGCGGCGCGCCGGCGCATCGACGTCGCCGGACATTACGCGCGCCCCGACGTCTTCCGCCTGCACGTCAACCGGCAACGGCAGTCGCCGGTCAGCTTCGAGTAAGAGCGAGCATGGCTGCCCGGGAACAGCGCGCCGCGGTGCCGAGCGAGATTCCACCGGCGATGCTCGCCGCCATGAAGCAAGGCGCCGTCGAAGCAGCGCATCGCGCCTATGCGCCGTATTCGCGCTTCGCGGTCGGGGCGGCGGTGCTCTCCGATGACGGCCGCATCCACACCGGCGCCAACGTCGAGAACGCGTCGTTCGGATTGTCGATATGCGCCGAGCGCAACGCGATTTTTCGTGCCGTCGCCGACGGCGCGCGACGGATCGAGGCGATGGTCGTCTATACGCCCACCGCCGATGCGACACCTCCCTGCGGAGCCTGCCGGCAGGTCCTCGCCGAGTTCGGCGCCGACGCGCTGATCGTCTGCTGCAGCGACGGCGCCGCCGACCGCCGCTACCCTCTCGCCGAGCTGTTGCCGGAGGCCTTCGGCCCGGACCACCTGTAACGCCTTGGACCATCGACCACCCAATCAGGAGACTTGCTGATGATCTCGTCCACGAAGACCGCGATCGTCACTGGCGCCGGCAGCGGCATCGGTCGCGCCGTCGCGCTTGCACTGCTGAACGACGGCTATTCGGTTGCCCTCGCCGGCCGCCGCCACGAGGCGCTCGACCAGACGCTGAGCGCGGCGGGCGCCACGGCAAATCGCACACTGGCCGTGCCGACCGACGTCAGCGACCCGGCGTCGGTGCGGGCGCTGTTTGCCAAGGTCAAGGAGACGTTCGGCCGTCTCGATCTCTTGTTCAACAACGCCGGCGTCGGCGCCCCGGGAATCAACCTCGAGGACTTGAGCGTCGAGCAGTGGAAGACGGTCGTCGACATCAATCTGACCGGCGTGTTCCTCTGTATGCAGGAGGCGTTTCGGATGATGAAAAGCCAGGAGCCGCGCGGCGGACGCATCATCAACAACGGCTCGATTTCGGCGCACGCGCCGCGACCGAACTCGGCGCCATACACGGCGACCAAGCATGCGATTACCGGGCTGACCAAGTCGGGGTCGCTCGACGGAAGAAAGTACGACATCGCGTGCGGCCAGATCGACATCGGCAACGCGGCAACGGATCTGGCGGCGCGCATGGCCAAAGGAGTGCCGCAGGCCAGTGGCCAGGTCGCCGTCGAGCCGCTGATGGATGTCGGCCACGTCGCCAGCGCCGTGCTCTATATGGCGAGCCTGCCGCTGGACGCGAACGTTCAGTTCATGACCATCATGGCGACCAAGATGCCCTTCGTCGGGCGCGGCTAGCGCCCTGCATCGACCGGGCGTTGCCCTGCCGGATTCCTCGGCCGCGCGCTGCGTCAATCGTGGTCGGCGCGGGGCCCCCCCGGGCATTGCGGCACCTTGCCCCACTGGCCTTCGCAATATTGCAGGCGAACCCGTTGCTCGCAGACGACGCGGCCGAGGAATCCTGCGGGGCAACGCCCGATCGCTTCGTTCATCTGCTGCCAGGGATCGGCGCGCGGCGCCGGCCTAGGTGGCGGCGGTGCCGGTTCCGACGGCGGCACGCGGACGATCTCGACTTCGGCCGGCGCTTCCGGCGGTGGCGCGGCTGCCTTCGGCGCCGGGCCGCGCTTGGTGGCCGGCTTTCCCGGCGCGGGCGAATACGGAACGAGCTCGCGCTCGACGATGGTGGGGAGCGGCGGCAGCGCGGTCGGCGGCGGCGTCGTCGCGGAAGGCGTCATTCGCGCCCGTTCGGCGTCGGGCGCGGGCTGTGCGGGCGCGGCCGGGGTCGCGGACGAGCCTGCGCCGACCTCGGGGACGTCCGGCGCATGGATCGGCAGGTACCAGCCCGCTACCGCAGCCAGCACAACGCCGATCGCGAGCAGCGCCCACAACATCGAGCGCGAACGGGCGGCCGCCGGCGCCGCGGCCTCGGACACGGCCGGCCGCGCCGCGTCCGCTGCAGCTTTGGCTTTGCGGGCCGCGCGCCGCGCCTTGGCTTCGGGCGAGCTATCCGAGCGGCGCAGCCGCGACAGCGTGCGCGAAACCGTGCCTGCGCCGGCCATTGCCAGCAGCGGCTGGGTGATCGTCGCATCGTAGGCACGCTTGCGGGCAGCGCGACAGTCGGCGCAAAGCTTGGCGCCCTCCGCACTGCGTCGTCCGCAGATCTGGCAGCTCATCCGGTCCCCTGATCGTCCTTCGGCCGGGTGGTTGGCCCGGCATGGTCTCTATGATAACGTCATAATTGCCGATTGTCGCAACTCGCCCAACGCTGGCCCGGCCTTCGGGCGCCTGCTTCCGGGTTAGAGCGCACGCAAGCGCCGTGCCCGGATCGGGGTCATTAGCATGCCGGAAACCGACTGAAAGGACTCGTCGGCGAGGTTGGCGAGTCCGAAGCGGGGTGGCAGTGCCGAATCGGGTGCGCGGTAGGTACCGAACAGCCGGTCCCAGAACGAAAAGCATTGCCCGTAGTTGGAGTCGGTCGCCGGCGCTTCCGGCAGGTGATGCACGCGATGCATCGCCGGGGTGACCAGCAGCCAGCGCAACGGACGCTCGACCCACGCCGGATAAGCGATGTTGGCGTGCTGCGCCATGCTGAGCGGATTGATCAGCAGCGTGCGGGCCGCCTCGATCCATAGCGGAAGTCCGAGCAACAGATACAGCCCCAGCTTGACCGCGACATCGATCGCGACCTCGACCGGATGATGCCGGATGCTGGTGCTGACATCGACCTCGGCGTCCGAATGGTGCACCGAATGCATCAACCACAGCCAGCGTTGGGCGTGAAACAGCCGATGGACCGCGTAGGTCGACAAATCCATGACGACGAAGGCCACGATCAGCTGGGCGGCCAGCGGCAGCGGCGTCAACAACCCGGTCGGCGTGATCGTCAGCCGCGATGGAATA